>CANBTO010000281.1 GCA_947372405.1 Verrucomicrobiaceae bacterium | reverse complement strand
TTCATCGAAGCGGATTGCGCCAAGTGCCACAACGGCCCTTACTTCACCGACGGTCGCCTGCACAAAGTCGGCACCGACGACGGCCGTGACGCGGGCAGGGCATGGGACACGCCGACACTTCGTGAAGTCTGGCGCACCGCTCCCTATCTCCATGACGGGCGTGCCGCCACCCTCGATGACATGCTCGGCTCCTTCAATCCCGGTGACAAACACGGAAAGACTTCCAAACTCACCGCCGATCAAAAGCGGGACCTCGTGGAATACATCCGCTCGTTGTAGTCATGTGCTCCGCAGTTCATGGTCATGAATTCCATGGACTTGACCCTGACTGCCTTGGTCTCTATTTGTTCGATTGAGACGGCGAGAGTGATGCATGAGAGGTCGAATGCCATTTCCTGATCCGCTTCTTCCGATTATGATCGGCGTGATGATTATTGGATTCATCATTCCGAAGTGTCTACATCTGGTGAAGGACAGGAAAGAGCATCAGGCACCGCCTGAGAATTCATCAAAGGCCGAACTCGGGACTGAATCCTCTCCTGAATATGACCCGTTCTCCGATCAACCGGAACCGGCAAGGAAAAGCAATACTCCGGAACAGGTCAGGGTCACGTTCATCTCATGCGGCTCAGGAACCAAAGAACTCGATTTTGATTCGTTGGTGCTGCCATTCTCTCACAAATAGCGGGATCTCAGATGCGCGAGATAATCATCCGTCGAAGGCGGTCTACCCGTGGCCTGGGAGATCAGTTTGGCAGGATCGAGTGTGGAGCCGTGGGCATGGACATTCTTCCGAAGCCAGGAGAGAAGCGGCATGTAGTCCGCGGAGTCGATGGCGGAGGCGATGGATGCATCGCTGCGCGCGGCGGCGAAGAGTTGGGCGGAGTTGATGTTTCCCAAGGTGTAAGTCGGGAAGTAACCGAGACCACCCATCGACCAATGGATGTCCTGGAGGCAGCCTTCGGCGTCGTTTTTTGGAGTGAAGCCGAAGAGGTCGCGGAAGCATTCATTCCACACATCAGGCACGTCGGCGACTTTCAGTTCTCCGTTGAGCATGCGGCGTTCGATGCCGAAGCGCAGGATGATGTGGAGGTCATAGGTCGCCTCGTCAGCCTCGACGCGGATCGGCGAGAACTCGGCGCGCCAGAGGAAGGAGAGGAACCCGTCTAACGGAAGTTCCGCAAGTTGCGGGAAGGTTTCACATGCCGCCGGATACCACTTTTCCCAGAAGAAACGCGAACGGCCGACGTGGTTTTCCCATAGCCGGCTCTGCGATTCGTGGATGCCCAGCGAAACGGCCGATCCGGAGGGCAGGCCGAAGTCGTCACCCGGCAGGCCCTGTTCATACATGCCGTGGCCCGCTTCGTGCAGCACGCCGAAGAGCGATGAGGTGAAATCCGTTTCATCATAGCGTGTGGTCAGACGCACGTCGCGCGGGCCGAGCGTGGTGCAGAACGGATGGTTGGTGGTGTCGATGCGCCCGGCCTGGAAATCGAAGCCGATGGCTGCGGCGATCTTCGCGTTGAGGCGTTGCTGGGCCTCGATCGGGTAGGGCCCCGGTGGCAATGTCGCGGGGTGTGCCGCGGATTTCTCCACGGCTTTTGCGGCGGTCTCCCGGAGTTCCGGTCGCATGGCGTCGAAAAGCGCGGCGACGGCGGCCGTGGATGTGCCGCGTTCGTAGCCTTCGAGCAGGGCGTCGTAGGGCTCGCCGGTGTAGCCCCACAGATCCGCTTTCTCACGTGCGATTCCTAACAACGTTTCCAGATGCGGGGCGAAGGTCTGGAAATCCGATTGCTTCCGCGCATCCGCCCAGGCGTGTTTGGCGAGCGAGGAGGCGGTGGATTCGCGGGCGACGAGTTCGACGGGCAGTTTGGTGGCGCGGTCGAATTCGCGGCGCAGTTCGCGGAGGTTGGAGCTGAGTTTCGCGTCGGCGCCGAGGTCCGCTGCTTCGGCGGCTTCGAGGTCGGATTTCCAGGCATCCGAAGTGGCCAGTTCATGGGCGCGGGCGGAAAGCCAGGAAAGTTGCTCGGCGCGGTATGCGTTCGCGGCGGGTGGCAGGTAGGTTTCCTGATCCCAGCCGATGATCTCGGCCGAGGAACGGATCACCGCGAGTTCGCGGACCTTTTCGAAAATGGACATGGTGGATTACATGATGAAACCACCATCCGGGCAAAGGCGGAAATGCGGTTTTCCATCACGAAGTCCGCCCGGGATCGGTGAGCTCGAGGTTTGCAAGGATTTCCCCGATAAAGGATCTCGCGTTGCGGGCATGCTCCATCAGGCGCTCCGGGGGCTCGCCGCTGTCGGCGAGTTCGAGGATGAGCGGTCCGATGAACCGCCACTGGCGGAGCTGCCGCATCAGGGAGATCCAGTCGATGGCACCTTCACCCGGCGGCAGGTGGCCGTCACGGTCGCCGAGGTTGTCGTTCACATGAAGCATGCGGAGGTGGCCGGAGAGCTTGTGGACCACGGTGCGCAGGTCACCTGATAGAAACGCGTGGCCGGTATCGAGGCAGGTGCCCACGTTCGTCTCGCGGATGGCGCCTAACAGGAAGAGGATGTCGCTGGTGTGGCCGAACATGAGGTGGGGCAGCATGTTTTCCAGCAACAGCGTGAGGCCGAGATCATGGCAGTGGCGGGCGATCTCGTTGAGGGATGTGGCGGCGCAGACCATGCGGTGGTACCATTCCTCGGGGCGCGGTTTACCCTCCTTCTCCGGGCCCGGGTGGAGAACGACGTAGCGCGCACCGAGGGTGCGGGCGGCATCGCATGCGGTGAATACCTCGCGGGCGGAAGATTCACGCTGGGCGGGATCGAGCGATGAGATGTCGATGTGATCCGCGAACGGCGCATGGAAGGAATTTGCCTCGACGCCGAGTTTCTTCATGAGCTCCGCCGCTTCCCGCACGTGCTCGGGATCATGGTAATCCAGATGATCCGGAAACGAGCAGACTTCGATCAGGGTGAATCCGCCGTCCCTGACAAGCGGCAGGGCGTGGAGGATGTCGGTCTTGTAGAAGCACCCTGTGGAGATACCGTATGGCCAGGCGCTCATGGGAGTTGGGTTTTGGGGTTTATGTGGTGATAGACTCGATGAAAGAACGGATCAAGTGAGCAGTCGTCGGCATCCCAGCAGAACTGTTTTTCCTGCTGCGAGCGGCAGTTGAAATCCATGCCTGCCTCGATCTCCTGATCGATCTGGCCGGCGAACAACCTTACATAGAACTCCGCGCGCAGCACCGGATCGTATTCCTCCCAGTGAAAGCCCCAGTCGTGCGCGGGCTCCTGAAACTTCGAGACCACGAGCGCCGCGATCCGCCGCGGGTGCCAGCCGAATGCCAACAGCCCGCGCGTGAGCAGCTGGATCCCGGACGGTTTCAGCAGCAGGTCGTTCGGGAAAACGAGCAACCGCTTGGCGCAGGGCGGGAGTTTTTCGAAGTCCTCGTTGTCGGATGGCTTGATGGAACCATGACCCATCGAGTAGAACCCACGGTGGAAATCCTTCAGCGATGACTCCCGGTAGGACTCCAGCAGCCGCCGCGTGCCTTTCTCCTCTAACGGAATATCAACTCCGGCGCGATGGGCGAGATCGATGATGGTGCCGGGATCATGGCGGCTGGCGACCAATTGCTGGACGTTCATTTCATGCAGCGGCAGCGTGAAGAACTCCGGCACCTGCCGGCCGATGCCGAGCCGCTCGATCATTCCGGAAACCCACGGCTTGCGGTAAACGGTGTAGGGCATGCGGATCATCCGGCTGCCGAGAGGATCGCCATACTCCGAGATGTCGATGGAGATCATCTCCCTTTCCCCGGACCCGGTGAACCCGACGTGCTGGGCGGTGATTTCCACCGGAATCTCGCAGACGGCCGCAGCTTCGGGTTTCAGAAGGTGGGAAAGGTGCTCCATCAGCAGCGCCACATGCGGGAAGAGCGGCTGCTTCACCGAGCCACCCTCCGGGCCGGTGCAGATGCCCAGTCGCTCGATCGCCTTGGCCACGGGCGAGCACTTGCGGATTTTCCACACGAAATGATGGCCCTGCCCGGTGACCACGTGCAGGTAGCGGATGCCGAAGTCCAGAAGCCGCGCCTCGATCACGTCCACCAGCGGCTCCTGGAGGCGGAAAACCCGCTGCGGATCGAGAAACGCCGCCGCCGGGTCATCGAAGTTCACATACTCGATGTCCAGATGGATGAGCATGAAGACCCGGTCTTCCAGCGAGCGGGCGAGTTCGCAGCTTTCGTTGAGCAGGGTATGGAGCTTGTCCGGCGCATGGCGCTCGAAACGCGATGGATTCCGCGGGTCCAGCCGCCCGATGAACCGGCAGGTCGCCTCATCCAGCGTGCTCCCACCCAGATATTCGATCACCCTCTGCCGGACTCTGGAGTTTTCCAGAACTTCCCGGAGAGTGGGGGATTTCGCGTCATCCGCGCATGAACCACCGGATTTCATCACAAACTAACCTTTTGAGGGGAAAAGGGCGCGGGTGGAACGCCCTCTGCATTGCACCCAGCATAACATGAAAAAGTCCCCGTCCAATGACAACCTTCACCATCCCTCACAAAATAATCCCGTCCGCAGACAAGATTCGGGTGGCGAAAGCTCAGGGTTTTCTCCAATTTCGCCGCAGGTGGAAAATCACATGGAGCCCTAACCATCCTTTCCGAGACCGATGTCAGCCAAAACCAAACCCGCCAAGCCCCGGATCCTCATCGTCACCCCCGAGATCACCTACCTGCCTCCCGGCATGGGGAATCTCATGCAGCGCTCGTCCGCCAAGGCGGGCGGCCTGGCCGACGTCTCCGCCTCGCTGGTCTCCGCGCTCTTCGAACTCGGCGCCGACGTGCACGTCGCGCTGCCAAACTACCGGCGGATGTTCCAGGGAGACATCTTCAACCTCCACGACAAGGAGCTCCGGAGATACCATGAGGTGCTGCCGGACTCCAACATCCACCTCGCCGAGGACCGCATCTTCTATTACCGCGAGCAGGTTTACAGCAACCACTCCGACGAGGCCATGCGCATCGCCCTCGTCTTCCAGCGCGAGGTCATCAACCACATCGTGCCCCACGTCCGGCCGGACCTGATCCATTGCAACGACTGGATGACCTCGCTCATCCCCGCCATGGCCCGCCGCCGCGGCATCAAGAGCCTTTTCACCGTCCACAACATCCACACCCGCCAGGTCACCCTGTCCCGCATCGAGGAAGCGGGCATCGACGCCGCGGAGTTCTGGATGAACCTCTATTTCTGCGGCCTGCCAACCAACTACTACCACGCCAGGGCCGGCATGCCCGTCGATCTGCTCACCTCCGGCATCTTCGCCGCCCACTACATCAACACCGTCAGCCCGCGCTTCCTCTGGGAAATCGTCGAGGGCTGGCACAACGTGGTGCCGGACTCCGTGCGCGCCGAGTTGAGAAACAAATACTTCGCAGGCTGCTCCGCCGGCATCCTCAACGCCCCGGACGCCAGCTACAATCCCGAGACGGACGACGCGCTCTCACGCAATTTCACCAGCAAGGACGTCACCGAGGGCAAGGCCGCCAACAAACTCGCCCTCCAGCGCGAACTCCAGCTCAAGGAAGACCCGTCCGCACCCATCTTCTTCTGGCCCTCCCGCCTCGATCCCGTCCAGAAAGGCCCGCAACTTCTAACCGACATCCTGCACGCCATCGTTTCGGACTACTGGGACCGCAACCTCCAGGTCGTCGTCGTGGCCAACGGCCCCCACCAGATCTGGATTGAAAAAATCGTCTCCGACTACGACCTGCACGAAAGGGTTTCCATCGTCGATTTCGACGAACGTCTCTCGCGCCTCGCCTACGCCGCCTCGGACTACATGCTCATGCCCTCGCTCTTCGAGCCCTGCGGCCTGCCCCAGATGACCGCACCGCTTTACGGCTCGCTCCCCGTCGTTCACTCCACCGGCGGCCTTTACGACACCATCCGTCCGCTCAACGTGGACACCTCCACCGGCAACGGTTTCCGCTTCGACCACTACGGCGCCGCCGGCCTGCGCTGGGCGGTGGATCAGGCCATGGAGTTCCACGAACTTCCCGCCGAAATCAAGGAGCGTGAAATCCGCCGCGTCATGAAGGAAAGCTCCCGCGAGTTCAGTCACAAGGAAGTCGCCCGCCGCTACATCGAGATCTACGAACAGATGCTCGAGCGCCCGCTCGTCGAAACCGAATCCGGCGAAGCCATCAAGGCCATCGCCGAGGGACTCACCGATGTGAAACCGCAGGTCTGATCCCCCTCGTGGCTGGGACTTGCAGTCCCTGCTGAATCATAAGGAGGGCGGACACTCTTGTCCGCCATTTTCCCCATAAGACCTCCAGGATTGGCGGACAGGAGTGTCAGCCCTCCTTATAGCTCCCCACGCCCGCCTCCTCACACGAACCGCGCGCGTGCCCACCCCCTCAGTTTCTCCTGCTGCTCCGCGGACAACGCGCTCTTGGGTACCGTCATTCCGGATCCTTCCGTGCGAGTGAAATGGAAGTAAGTGACATCTTCCGAAAATCGCTGGAACCTCGTCCACGGTGCCTCGGTCTTCCAATCCGGCCCCGTGACAACAATCCGCGAATCACCGAACTCCAAACCCCAAAGATAGGTTTGGGCGATAGCCCCGAACCTATCCGTTGTTGAACAGGCCCAGGGGGTGGCGCGTGCGGAAGGTTACGCGCTATGCGCTTTGATTTCAGGATTCAGGGTCAGCGACTTGCGGGCACCGGGGAGGCGGACG
>CANBTO010000280.1 GCA_947372405.1 Verrucomicrobiaceae bacterium | reverse complement strand
CCAAACCGCGTCCGCCTGCCGTGCGAACTCCCGCAGTTGATACTGTGCCTTGAAGGTAGTGGCAGCATCCCAATGCTTGGAAGACTCGATAATTTTCCTCGTTACCGGAAACACCGCGTCCGGATGGTTTTCCACGAAATCGCCGACCGCCGCCCAGCGTTCCGCCACCCATGGACCTTCGTAGAGCAGCTTGGCGGCCTCTGTGAAAATCGTTAGATCGATCTCCACCGCCGTGCCACCGAGTGATTCCAATTTCTCCACCGCCGCCTCGAACAAACCCGGCGTGTCCGGATCACCGGAAAAATCCAGAGCACTCGCAACACCGAACCTGAAAGCCGCAGGGATGTTACCCGTGGATTCAACTGGCCGCGCGAACGCATCAAGCGGATCAAACACACCGGCCACTTCCGAAATGAGTGCTGCGTCCGCTGCGGAACGAGCAAAGACCGAAACACAATCGAGCGAACGACATGCGGGCACCACTCCCCTGCCGCTGAGCAAGCCGCGTGTGGGTTTCCATCCTACGAGTTCCTGAAATGCTGCAGGCACTCGGCCGGACCCGGCAGTGTCGGTTCCTAACGAAAACGCGCAAAGACCAGCCGCGACCGCGGACGCACTTCCGGAGCTGGAACCACCCGGTAGATAACCTGCCGCAACCGCGTTTCTCGGAATGCCATGGGGAGAACGCGTACCCACCAGTCCGGTGGCGAATTGATCAAGATTGGTCTTTCCGATAGGAATCGCACCAGCCTCCCTGAGCAAACGCACCACCTCGGAATCGATCTCAGCCACATATGAAAACTCCGGACACGCCGCGGTAGTAGGCCAGCCCGCCACATCGATGTTGTCCTTTACAGCAAACGGAATACCCCACAGCGGAAGGTCGCGGGGCATGGATTCGACTGTGGCGGCGAGTTCCAAAAGCTCATCGTCTTCCGGCAGGTGAATGAACATCGCCGGATCGTTCCACCCCTTCAACTTCAGGCAAATCTCGGCGATCAGCATCGATGGAGTGTCCCCATCCGCATAGCGTTGCTGGATTTCCGGAATGGTCATGAGACGACGACTTTGGCAATGACGAGTGCTTGTCCGGCTTTCACGCTGGCACCTTCCACGGCGAGAACCTCGATGATTTCGATATCTTCGTCCGTTTCGAGAGCCACCTCCATTTTCATCGCTTCGAGAATCAACACGGCATCACCACCAGCAATGCGCGCGCCAGCTTGTGCCACGATCTTCCAAATGCTGCCGGTCACCGGACTGTCCAGCGTGTGGCAACCATCCGGAATCACCACTTCTTCCTCGTCTTTGACTTCCTCGGCAGGCGCGTCCATCGATAACCCTGCCTCTTCCCAGCGCCTGCGCTCCTCTTGGAACGCGGCCTGCTGGCACTCGCGAAACTCCGCGATATCATCCGCGTGTTCTTCGAGAAACGCCTCGTAATCGGCGAAACGAAACACCTTTTCCTCAATCTCCAGTTTGTGTCGGCCGAGCGGAACGTCCTCGCGAAGTCGGAGCAGTTCATCAGCGTCCACTGGATAGAAGCGGAGCTGGTCGAAGAAGCGGAGCAACCAGGGATTTTCGAAGTCCACGGTGGTCCGCCAACGGTTCCAAACCGGAATCGTCCGCCCCGTGAATTGATAGCCGCCGGGGCCCTCCATGCCGTAGATGCACAGATAGGCACCACCGATGCCCACCGCGTTTTCAGGAGTCCACGTGCGGGCCGGGTTGTATTTGGTCGTGACCATCCGGTGTCGCGGATCGAGCGGCGTCGCTACCGGAGCGCCGAGATAAACGTCGCCCAGCCCCATGACGAGATAGGAAGCCTCGAAGAATTTCTGATAGACATCCCCGATGGAATCTAGCCCGTTGATGCGGCGGATGAACTCCAGATTGCTCGGACACCACGGTGCGTCCGGGCGGACGCTCTGCATGTAGCGGCGGATTGCATCGCGGGTGCTCGGATCATCCCAACTCAACGGCAGATGAACGATGCGCGTTGGCACTTCGATCTGCTCCAACGGCGGTAATGCCAGTATGCCCTCGCGGATATTTCCCCAAAGATCGCAGCGATTAATGATCGCGGGATCGAAATGCACCTGCAAGGAGCGGATTCCCGGTGTTAGGTCGAGGATACCTTCAATCCCTTTGTCCTTCAGCCATTCGTAAACGACATGAACCTTGAACCGAAGTTTCAGATCAAGATGGTGCGGGCCGAACTCGATTAGAAAATAGCAGTCACCCGCGCGGCGCACCACAACCTTGTCATCACCCTCGCCGAAGGAATCGATGAAACATGATCCTCGCCCGCTCTCGATGGGATCTGGAAGCCCGCCGATCCGTCCAGCGATGAAATCAGAGACCTGTTGTTGTCTCTGCTTCGCCCACGTTTCATCCACCGGAACAAAAGTGATCCTGTCGCCCGGTCGCAACTGGCCGAGTTTCCACAACTCGGCGTCGACCACCACCACGGGGCATACGAATCCACCCAGGCTAGGGCCATCGGGACCGAGTATGACCGGCATGTCCCCGGTGAAGTCCACCGCACCAATGGCATAGGCGTTGTCATGGAGGTTCGATGGATGGAGCCCCGCTTCGCCTCCGTCCGCGCGAGCCCACTTCGGCTTCGGACCGATCAGCCGGACACCGGTTCTAGCAGAATTGTAATGCACCTCCCATTCGGTGGCGAAGAAGGTGTCGATGTCTTCATCCAGAAAGAAATCCGGAGCGCCGTGGGGTCCGTAGAGCACGGCGATTTTCCATTCGTGACATAAGGGGAACGGACGTCTCGTCCCTTCTTGTGGGGACGAGACGTCCCCACTCCTTATTCCCAATACATCGCCGGGCAGGAGCGCCCGTCCAAACGGCCCGCCGAATTTCCCGAGCGTGAAGGTGGACGCGCTGCCAAGATATTCCGGTGATTCGATCCCGCCCGCAACAGCGAGGTAGGCCCGGGCACCGGCGGTTTCGAATCGACCGATCTTGATGAGATCCCCGGGTTCTATCGAAATCGCTTCATTCATCGAAACCGCCACGCCGTTTTTCAGAACGAGGGCGGAAGCACCGACGATTGCGATGGTGGTCGCACTGTTGAAACGAAGCGTCGGACCCGTCATGGTGATTTCCAGTCCGGCAGCGCCCTCGGGATTTCCGACCAGCGTGTTGGCCATGCGCAACGAAAGCGAATCGAACGGACCTGACGGCGGCACACCGACCTCCCAATAGCCGACTCGTCCGGGCCAATCCTGCACGGTGGTCATGGTTCCCGCTGCTACGACATCGAAAGTGTCAGGCTGATAGATGAAGCCGGCCATGTCGCGCATGGCGACGCCGCCCGCGAGGTATGGCTGCCAGCGAACGATTCCTCTGAGATAGCGGAGATTGGTTTCAATGCCGGAAATACGGGTTTCGTTCAAAGCCCGGTCGAGTTTGGCGACGGCGGATTCCCGGTCCTCCGCATGGACCATCACCTTGGCTAACAAGGGATCATAGTACGGACCGACCTCCGATCCGGGAACGACCCAGCCATCGCAGCGAGTCCAATCCGGAAACGCGGCCTCGGTCAGCAGACCGCAGCTCGGCCGAAAGTTGTGGTTCGGATCTTCGGCGTAAACCCGGGCCTGGATCGCGCAGCCGTTAGGAACAGGCGCGGCGGCCGGCATTTCCCAACTTTCATCGAGTGCGAGGCGTGCCATCCAATCGACAAGATCGATGCCGGTAACGAGTTCCGTCACTCCGTGCTCCACCTGGAGGCGTGTGTTCACTTCGAGGAAAAAGAAATCGCTGCGATCCGCGTCGTAGATGAACTCGACGGTACCGGCGGAGCGGTAACTAACGCTCTCGCCGAGCTTCACGGCGGCGGCGTGGAGGGCCGCCCGGGTTTCATCTGTTAGTCCGGGAGCTGGAGTTTCCTCAAAGACCTTCTGGTTCCGGCGCTGCACGGAGCAATCGCGTTCTCCGAGGGCAAGCACCCTGCCCTTCCCATCGCCGAAAATCTGCACTTCCACATGGCGGCCGCGTTCGATGAAGCGTTCGATAAACACGCTACCGGAGCCAAAACTGCGCTCGCTCAGGCGGACGACGGTTTCAAATTCGCGGCGGAGTTCGGCGGCATCGTGACACACCTTCATACCGATGCCTCCACCACCCGCAGTGCTTTTGAGCATGACAGGATAGCCGATGGTTTGCGCGGCAGCGACTGCAGCCTCCGCACTCTCCAACAGATCCGTTCCCGGCACCAGCGGCACACCCGCCTCACCTGCGAGTCGGCGGGCTTCATGCTTCAGGCCAAATGCGATGATTTGTTCCGGAGTGGGACCGAGCCATTTCACACCCGCATCCTCGCACATCCTTGCGAAGTCGGTGTTCTCACTGAGCAGACCGTATCCAGGAAACACCGCATCAACTCCGGACGATACCGCGATTTCCAAGAGCCTGTCCCTGAGCAGATAGCTTTCCGAAACCGGACCCGGACCAAGTCGGTATGATGCGTCGGCCAGATCGACGTGCGGAGCCGCATAGTCAGGATCTGAATACACGGCGACGCTCTTGTAGCCGAGCTTCTTGAAAGTGCGGATGGCGCGTGCGGCGATTTCGCCTCTGTTTGCGATGAGAATTTTCATGGAGAATGTAGCGGCGGTCTATGACCGTCGGGCGAATGCGATGGATATGTCCAGCGACGGTCACAGACCGCCGCTACAGGTTTAACCAAAAATCATTACTTCGACGGGTGTCGGGTTCCACCCGTTGCAGGGATTGTTGAGTTGCGGGCAGTTGGAGATGAGGCAGACCACATCCATTTTGGCTTTCATTTCCACATATCTTCCCGGAGCGGAAATGCCGTCGGCGAAACTGAGTCCGCCGTCGGGAGAAACCGGCACGTTCATGAAGAAGTTGATGTTGCAGGTGATGTCGCGCTTGGTGAGCTCGACATTCCATTCCTGCGCGCCGCGGATGAACGAATCCCGGCAGGCGTGCATGCATTCCTTGTCGTGGGCGTAGCGCATGGTGTTGCTCTCGCGGGAACACGCGCCGCCGAGCGTGTCGTGGCGGCCGCAGGTGTCTGCGGTGATGGTGAGCAGCACGTTGCCCTCGGTGCTCATCAACTTGGTGCCGGTGGTTAGATAGAGCGCGGCCTGTTCCTGGATCGTGCGGTCCGCGCTGTAGCGTTCGGTGGGATCAGCAGCATTGAAGAACAGCGTGTCCGCGGCCTGGTTTCCCTCAAGATCGAGAATCCTCAAGGTCTGCCCCTTCTTGATTTCATGGACCCACCAGTCACCGGCGGGAATTACTTCGCGGAAGACCGCTACCTCGGGTTTGAGAATGCTTTCGTTCATGGCGGTTAGAACCGGAGGTTGTGATAGGTTTCGTTGTTCTCCCATGCGCGGAGATTTTCCGGGCGGACGGTTAGAGACGGATCGTCGGTGGCGGGCGGTTCGCCAGGGAAGACTTCGAGCTTCACGTGGCGGTGTCGATAGACCGGGTCCGGATCAAGCGGATGCTGGCAGGTGTTGAGCACGACAAGCGTGTCCATTTCAAACCGGAGTTCGATGAAGTCGCCTGGATTTGAATTTCCGGGAACAAAGGAAAGCCGGCCATCCTCATCCGAGACGACCTTGCTGAAGAGGTTCAGGTTCGGAACGAGGTCCTTTTTTCCGAGTCCCCATTTCGCGAGTTCGATGAGAAAACCATCGCGACCGTTGCGATGCCAGTCGTTGCGGACCTGCTGGTAGTTGTTAGAACCATATTTGGCAAGAACACGGCCGGCATCCGAGTGACCACAGACGGTGTCATGCCAACCGACGCTGTCAGCGGTGATGGATGCCAGCAAACGGCCCATATCGGAATGCAGGCAATAGGGCTCCCGCAGATAGAAGATGTGCTGGCCTTTCAGGGTGTCCGGCATGTTGTAGCGCTCGTGGCGTTCGAGCGCGTTGTAGAGCAGCAGGCCGACGTTGGCACCACCGTCCAGGTCGGTGAGGCGGAGTCGTTTGCCGCGCGAAACGACGCCGGACCACATGCCTGCGCCGTGTAGTGTTTTTTCGAAGATGAGGGACATGGTGGGAGAATGCGAGTGGACTATTTCCGCTTGCCGTGAAGCTGCGGGAGCAGATGCGGGGTGAGTGAGAGATGCGTGCTTTTGACTCCCTTGCAGGTGACCAGTTCGTTGGCGATCCGCCGGAGCGTGTCGGCAGGCCCCTGCATGAGCAGGACTTCGAGCACGTGGTCGTCTTCCAAAAGAATGTGCTGTGAGGAAATGACCTCGGTGATGTGCTCTCGGCACACCCTCGATAGATCGCGGAGCAGCGAGCTCTTCGATTCGTCGTAGATCATGGTGAGCGTGCCGGCCATGATCTGCGTGCCGATTTTACCAAGATGCTCGGCGGCCTGCTGATGGATCATTTCCGCGATGGCCTGCGATCGACTGTCGAATCCGCGCTCCGTCACGAGCCGGTCGAGCGCTTGGAAGGTATCCTCGCACATCGAAATCGTGACTCTTCTCAGACTCTCGCTGGTTTCGTCCTTCGCCATGCGGGCTTTCATAGCAATCAAAGTTCCAAGTATGAAGAAAAATGAAAAAGATCACACCGGATCACAGCACATCCGGGTCCGCGACGGCCATGCGGAGAACGGGAAAATTGTCCTTGTCCGGCGGGCTCGGAGGATGAATGAGGTGTTCGATGTGCCTGCGGGTGGCGGCGAACGCGGGCTCCGTTACTTGCGAGAACGAGCGCGGGCGGGGAACTGAAACTTCCACCAGTTCGC
>CANBTO010000279.1 GCA_947372405.1 Verrucomicrobiaceae bacterium | reverse complement strand
CAGCTTCCGCCGTCGCCCGGCCTTGGAGTGACGATGTGCTTTATTTCGCGATGACCGACCGCTTCAGCGACGGCGATCCAACCAATAATATCCCGGCCGGGTGTGACCCGGCGCTTTATGATGCGAGCCAGACTAACAATTCTCTCTATCAGGGTGGGGATTTGCGCGGGGTGGAGAATGCGCTCCAGTCGGGCTATTTCAACAATCTCGGCGTGACCGCGCTGTGGCTTACGCCGGTGGTGCGAAATGTCTGGCGCTGCGGGTTTGATTCCGGTGGCCCGAAGGCGGGCTACCATGGCTATTGGGCGCAGGATTGGTTAGATATAGATCCGCATCTCACCAGTCGGAAATCACTAACAGGCGAGTCCTATCCCGACAACGCGGAGGGCCGCATGGAGCATTACCGGGATTTCATCAAATTGGCGCATGCGAAGGGGCTCAAGGTGATTCAAGACGTGGTGATGAATCATGCCGGGCCGGTGTTTTACTATGATCAAAATGGCGATGGCGTATTCAATCTGGAGCGTCAGGAAGAATGGATCCAACCCTATCAGAAAAATGGTTTCCACGCGAACGCGAAATGGGCGGACGTGCCGAAATGGAACATCGCGAAAACCCAACCCGACGGTCCGCGCGAGTTGTTAGGGTTGAAGATCGCAAGCATCGGTGCGCTCTCCCAACTCCATAGCTACGGGCGCAAGGGATATTCCGATGGCAGCCTTACCAAATCCGACGGCGAGGAAATCACCTGCGATTTCTTCTCGCTGCGGGATTTCTGGACCGACCCCAAGGGCGAATACTTCGATGCCTTGGTGAATGAATTCGTGGAAATCTATCATTTTTACTTAAGCACTGCCGGGGTGGATGGCTTGCGGATCGACACCATGAAACACGTCCATCAGGGTTTCTGGGACGCCTTCACCGCCCGCCTCAGGCAGCGCCTCGGGCCTGCCGCTGCGGAGAAAATCTTGTTCGGCGAGGTGTATGATGGTAACCCGTCAGTCCTTGGCAAATACACATGGCGCTCGGATTGGCAACAACACCCGGAACCCGCGCTCGACTCAGTTTTAGATTTCAATTTCTGCTTCAACGCCCGCGATTATCTGCGGCATCCCGGTGATGAATTCGGCTCGCCCGCCGCATTGGAAAAATCCCTGCAAGCCCGCAGCGGTACAGATTCTAACAATCATGCGTTTTACAATCCGAATCCTGGTGCCGATGGCTTAAACTCCCAACAGAAAATTATCACTTTCATCGAGAATCATGACGGCCTCAACCGTTTCCGCGTGGCCGGCATCACGGAGTCACGGAATCGCCTGGCGCAGGCTTTGTTGCTGACTTTGCCCGGCATTCCCTGCCTTTACTATGGCTCCGAGTTTTCCATGTTAGATCCATTGGGCAAACCCGGCGAGGATAGTGAGACCGGGCGCATGATGTTCTATCGGCAACAGGGCGGACCGACGCTGAAGGAGGTGGAGGCCTCGCCCACATTTATGGAAATTTCCAAACTGACCACGCTACGCGCAAAGCTGCCGGTGCTGCGGACCGGCAAGCTGATTCCACTGTGGGTGGACAACGCGGCGAGCAGCGAAGATGACGGAGTTTTTGCCTTCGCAAGGGCCTCGGCGGACGGAGAAACCTTCGCCGTGGTCGTCGTGAACGCCTCGGCTGCGGATCGCGTCACGTCGGACGGAACCCATGAAATCCACCTGCCCGCGAGTTTGAAAACCACCGGGAAAATCCTGCGTCCACTACTAACAACCGGCTCAGGTGACAGACCGCCCGTGCCGGACTTTGATGCGGCGGGTCCATTGCGGCTGCCGGTTCCAGCATCGAGTCTGGTGGTTTACGGCGCTTCCAACATACTTTTAAAATAGCCGTTGAGGGCTGCTCATTCTCCCCGTCTCGACTTGAGCCGCCTGATCCGCTCATTTCAACCAACCATCGACCCACGGTGCGAGGCGGGCGGCCAGGTCGGCGGAGAACCAAGCGGCGAAGGCTCCGGTGATCACGTCCATGGTGTAGTGCGCCCGCAGGACCAGCACGATTGTCGCCTCGCCGAGTGCCACGAGGATTGCCAGGACCCCCAGCCACCATGGCGCGATTTGATAGATTTCAATGGCTCCTAACACCGCCAGCGCGGTGTGACCGGAGAAGAAGAAATCATTGCCGACCGCATAGGTGACGAGAACCGTCGGAAATCCCGGATCACGCCAGATGATGCCCGGCGGCGGTGGCAGGGTGCAGCAGAGTTGGGAAATCTGGCGCAGGCTGAAGACAATTAGGATGCCGAGAAATGGCGCGAAACTATTCCCGAAAATCGACGCCGCGATCAGTGAGAGTCCGAGCACGTCGATGCAGAATGAACTGATGATGAGTGCGCGGTTCGCGGCCTTTTCATGCGTGGTGAAATAGCAGTGCCAGCGATCCGTTAGGCGATGGACGCCATCGCCAATACCATCCATGCCCGTGCTTTTCACCGCGATGAGTCTCTGCGTCCAAAACCAGATGATCAGGCCGACGACGATGACCGCGATACGAAGGAGGATATAAATCATAAGGAAAGTCCTTCCGTGCCGGTAGGAGCAAGCTTGCGTCCGGCTTTGGTGGATTCTAACAAAAAATTCATCCGTGCGCGGATTTCCGCTGTCACCGGGTCGCCTTCCTGCGAGCGGTCACGGGTGGCAGCGACTTCGATGGCGTCGCCGACGGTAATGATGGCACGGATGGGGCGATGTGGGCGGGCGAGATCGGTGAGGTCTTCCTCGTAGCGTTCGACGGTTTCCAGAATTCGCTCGGGAGTGGGATTTTCAATGTAGTCGCCGGGGTAGCAATGGAGTTGTTGGACGAGATAGACATCAGCGAGGTGCCGCCAACGGGCCGCACGCTCTGCCTCCGTTAGGTCGCCGGTGACCATCTCCGGCAGGATCGCGGAGCGCAGGCGTTTCACACGGGCCATCACATCGCCATCATGGCGGCTGGCGCACCATTGGATTTCCAGCGGTGATAGCAAGTGGTCGATCATCCGGTGCAGGCGTTCGCGGAATGATCCGGTCTGCGCGGTGCCGAAATATTCGACCTCTTTGAGAGCTAACAAGGCATCGCCGATTTTTTGGATTCGCTCGCGCAAGGGCATTTGGGATTGCGGCTGCCAGGAGAGGCGGGTCTCGATTTCTTGGATCACGGGGATGAGGGTTTGTTGCAAATCGCCCTCGAAAAAGTAGCGAATGAACACCGGATGGATCATGACTTTTCCATCCTTCCGCTGCTTTGCCGCCGCGCGCGCCATGAAGGCCGGGCCTTCCATGAAGTTCACCAGACGGTCGTTGCAACGGGTGATGATCCCCTCGGCAAAGATGACTAACGGGTTTTTCCCATCGGCCACGATCTTGATGGCGCATTTCAACGATTCACGGTCCAGGCCCTCGCGATAAACGCTGAAGCCGCCCATTCTCGGCAGCAGGAAGCGCTGGAACTTGCTCGTCATGAAAACGTGCCAACTGGCGATCACATTGAAAGGTCTGCCGACGGCGACGGCCAGCGAATCGAGAACCAACGGATCGCAGGGCCGACAGTGGTTGCCGACCAACATGATGCCGTGACCCGCCGCGAGCGATGCCCGTAGTTTTTCCGCACCCACGCATTCCACCGCAGCGATGCCGAAATCTTTCCGCAGTTGCCGGGGCAGGAGACGCCGCACCAGCCACAGCCAGCAGCGGCTCAAGCGCGGTGGAATGAAGGTGTATGGCTTGTCGATGACGACGGCTTGCATGATGTTAGGAAATGTGGAGAAGATTTTTTAACCGCAGATGGAAGCAGATGGATGCAGATAAGAAAATGTTGAGAGTCTAAAGTTGATTGTTGATCGTAAGATTAAGACAAATGAACCCACTTCTTATCACTTCTTCCATCGGGCTAACATTTCCGGCACGGCCTTGGGGCGGGAGAGGCTGACGAAGACGCCGGCCAATCCGGCCACCGCTCCGCAGACCCAGAAGATCTGACCGTAGGTGAGGTGCGCGGCGGCGAGTTGGTTCTGAGTGATGGCGGCCACCGCGATGCCGACCCATGATAGCCAGCTCACCGCGCCTTGGACCGCGCCCTTGGTTTGCGGTGTGGGCCGGTGTTGCAACACAGAAACGATGGGCACGATGAACAAGCCGCCGCCAAGTCCTAACAAGCCTAAGGCCCCGGCAAATACTGCTTCGGTGATTCCTGTCCAGCCGAGGCCGAAGCTTGCGATTGCCATCATTGCCGCGCCGAATGGGATCAAGCCGTATTCGATGCGGCCGCGTGAAAGCCGGCCCGCCAACATGCTGCCCACGCCGATGCCGAGGCTGAGCGCCGCTTGGAGTCCTGCTTGCTCGGTGGGTTTCAGGTGGAAAACTTTTTGCGCGAAAAGTGCTAGATTGATCTGCACCAGAGTGGCGACAAAGAAGAAGGCGGTGTTGCCCCAGTTCGCTCGCCACAGGTCGCGGTCGGCTTTCATCACGCTCATGTTGCTCCAAATTTCGCCGATGATGTTCCAGTTAAATTTTTTCGCAGGATCGGCGGCGGGGACTTTGGCGATGCCGATGCTGGTGAGCAAGCCCACCGCCGCCAGGCCGGCTAACAAAACGCCCGACCACATTTCGCGATGCGCCAGCGTCTCGGCCAGCCAGCCACCAGCGAAGGTGCCGAGGATAATGCCGATGAATGTTAGAAGTTCGAGGATGCCATTTCCTGCAGACAACTTCGAGGTCGGCAACACCTCGGGCATGACGCCGTATTTCGCTGGGGCAAAGATGGTGCTGTGGACGCCCATCAGGCAGATCGCGGCAAGTTGGAGTGATTGTTTTTCCATCGCCAGCGCGAATGCGGCGAAGAGCATGATGCCGATTTCCCCGGCCTTCACGCCGATCATTACGGAGCGCTTGCTGAAGCGATCCGCCATCCACCCGCCGACGGTGGCGAAGAGCAGGAATGGCACGGCGAATAACAACGACGCGTGACCTGCAAAGTCTTCCTTGGCCGTCTCGCTGAGAGTGACGGATGCGAGCACCGGGAAGATGACCAACCAGCGTAAGGCATTGTCAGAAAACGCGCCCTGAAACTGGGTGAACATCAGGTTCCAGAAACCGCGCGGCCATGGGGTGGGGGAGTTTTCGGTCATATTAAGATGCGGGCTTGCAGATTTTTTTCAGGAGGAAATGAGTGGGGACAAAGATGATCCCGATCAGCGCGGCGATCCACGCTCCCAGGTAGGCCAGCGGCGGCAGGAGCGTTTGCGGTTTCGCATCATCCATACCGAAGACGTAATCCACATTGCGCGGCAGTTTTGGATCGGCCAGCACGGCACCGGCGGGTGGCAGGAGGAAATAGGCGATCAGGCAGAGCGCCACGCAGATCAGCGTCCAGCCTAACAAGGCCCGCCGATCATACCCGAGTTTCCGGACCAGATAGAATAACAGAAATGGCAACCAACCGTGGAAAAACGACAATCCGCGCAGGAAAAGTGAGTGATCCGCATCGAACATGTAGCCAGTCATGCCGGTCAGTTTTCCACCGCAGAGTTGCACCAAGAAATCCACGCACCAAAACACTTGCGGCAACAGGATGCCGACGGCGGGCAGCGAGATAAGCAAGGCATTTTCCTTCCACATGCCGACCAGAGTGAGCAGCAGCGCGACATCGCAGAAGTAGAGGAAATTTGTCGGCCCGTAGTTTTTCAAATACACCGGGATCATCACTGCGAGGAATCCGGTGTAGGAAAGTTTCAGCCAGCGCGGGATGCGGGGCGTGGCGGGGATGACGGAGGGAGGCATGGTTGGGATCGTCTTTCAGGCGTTTTCTATCACAGGAGTTGGCGGAGACCATCATTGAATCACCATTGTCACGAAATTCCTCTCGTCTGGCACGGGCGATGCAGTGATAGCTAGTTCATGTCATTGAAAATCCCCGCTTTTTTCGTGCTGGCCCAAGCGCTCGCACTCGGTCCGCTCGCTGCCTACAGCGAATCCGGCCACCGGGTGGTCGGCGCGATTGCGGATCAATTAATCTTGGGCAAACCTGCGGCGGAGACTCTTAAAAAGCTGCTGGGAAATGTCAGTTTGGAACGTGCGTCGAACCTACCCGACGAGTTGCGCGGCGAGGATGGCAAGCCCGGCACTTTCAAGCTCCCGGAAAATCCGGAACTCGAAGCCCAGCTCCTCGCCTTCCGCGCGGCCAATCCGCCGTCCGATGATGACAGCGAGACGCACCTGCCGCCCTCGCACCAATGGTTCCATTACACCGATGTTCCGCTTCAAGCCGCGAGTTACGCCGCGACCAAAAAAGGCACCTCAAAATGGGATGTCGTCCACATGATTGCTTATTGCAGCCGCGTGCTCTCCGGTGCCGAAAAGCCGGATAACGAACTCCACATCACGCCAGCGGTGGCGGTCGTGCTATTAGCCCATTTCGTCGGCGACATCCACCAACCGATGCATGTGGGCGCGGCCTTCCTCGATGCACCGGGAAATTTGCTAGACCCTAACATCGACCCCGCCGCCAAGCAGACCCGGGGGGGCAATGACATCAATTTCGGCGCGACCAATCTGCACGCCTATTGGGATTTTGACGCAGTGGAATCCACCCTCGCCTTCCAACGCCAGAAACAACACAAAACTCAGGACACCCTGAGGCCGCGCGACTGGGCGATGCAACTTGCCGCTAGGGAGCCAGCGGATTGGAAATCCAATCCCGAACTCAAGCCGGAACAATGGTCGGAAACCTGGGCTAACGAAAGTCTCC
>CANBTO010000278.1 GCA_947372405.1 Verrucomicrobiaceae bacterium | reverse complement strand
CGGAAAATCTCCACCTGCCGGGGCTGACTTTGAACTTCACGTATTCGGCATCTTCGGCGATCCATGCGATGCCATTGGCTCCTTCGTGATAACTTCCATTCCAGATGGAGGTGTCATTGACCTTGATCTCGCGCAAGTTGGTGAAGGAGCCTTTCGGAATGCCGACGATGGCGGTCGTATCTGCGGGTGAATCAAGGTCGAGCGCATATTCCGTCGCGGTCTTGTTCAAATCGACCGTCACGTTGCCCTTGATCGTGGGGACGACCACCTTGATCGCCTTGAGAAATGCCTCCCTGGGCAAGACCTGATAGGTAATCCAGCCCGGTGCCACCGGAGTAATCCCTGCGATCGACTGCGAGAGGATCAAGGCGGGAGGATTCCATCCGTGGTTCATCGATGAGGCCACGTCAAAGGCGTCCACACGCGAGGCCCACCACCGGTCGTAGTGCTCCCACAAGGTCGTGAAGCTGGCCGGGATCATGGTCTTGTAGCGCTCGTGCATCCGCATCAGGGCCTGCTCCTGCCTGCCCATTTTGCAGAGCGCTTCGAAGACCCAGCGGTCAAAAAAACAGCTGGAGTAGGTTTTCTTGGTTAGAACATTGTCATAAATCGCGGGCCACTTCGATTGGTCCGCAAGTCCGGCATTCACCGCCATCGCATTGGCCCGGTCGTCCGGTTCGGTGACCTGCGAGGACATGTAATAACTCCCTTTCCAATACTGGCTGTCGAAGGTGCTGCGGATCTCCTCAAGCCTCCGGTCGATCTCGGGAACATCCGCCTCGTGACCGGTGGCCAGCGCGATCTTCTTCAGCGTGCCGAGGCAGTTGTAGAAAAAGCAGGTTTCGATGACGGCGGTGTCCTTGTTCTCCTTGCCCCAGTCAAACCACGTGTGGCTGCTGCCGAACTTGTAGGTCTCGAACAGGAAGGTCTTGGTCTGGTCATAGATCGCGCGCATCGATTCGATGTCGCCGGTCTGCAGGTAATAGAACCACAGTCCGTAGTCACCGAGGAACTCCAGGTGCTGCCCTGGATAGAACTTTGGCTGCAGCGGACGCAACACCAGTTCCTTGGCCAGTTGATGCGCTTTCGAATCGAAGACATAGAAACACTGGTCCAACTCCGGCGTGCCATCACCCCAGAAGCCCACCCGCTCGCGGTCCGGACAGTCATAGAAATGATCCCGCATGCAGATATAGGCCGTGCGGGCCGCCTTGGTCCAGAGCGTGTTGTAATCGCTGTCATTGCACACGAACGATCCGGCGAACGTTGTGTCGTATCCGGTCTCGCGATACTTCACCGCCTTCACGGTGACGCCGGCGGGGATGGTGTAGATCGCGCCTTCTCCACTGACCCAGTTTTTCGCCTCCGCGACCTGGTGGCCGGATTGCGTCGTGTAGCTCTCGGTTTTCGTTAGATAAAGGACCAGCGGGTTGCTGGAGTTGAAGGAAACGACCTTGCCCGCATCCGCATCGACTTCGATCCATGGCTGGAAATGGCAGTTGTAGGGTATCGTGCAGACCAGTTTCCATGGTGTGCTTTCAACGTGCGGCAAATCCTCTGAAACGCGGACGTAATCTTTCAATCCATAGTCCTTGATCGCGGCGATTCCCGTTGCGGGGGAAAACGCAGCGACCGTGAGAAGTGCTGCCAATGGGAGGTGCTTCATGAAGGATCTACGTTACCGAGCGACAGCATTCGATTTTTCGTGTTCTGGCCTCAGAATGGAAGGAATTCGTTTTTTGCCGGACTAACCGGGTATTTCCTCCCGGGCCGAAGTCATCTTTGGACCGCGTTCGGGGATCAGGCCGAGTGCCATGACGAGCACCTGGCTGAGCATGAAGGCGCTGAGCCAGAGGAAGGCGGATTCGGTGAAGCCGTAGGAATGCAGGCCGATGCCGAGCATGTTGGTGCCGAACCAGGACCAACTGGTGACGATGTTGCCGAAGACGGCCATGATCATCATGCCTCGCTCGCGGACCATGCCGCCCCAGCGGGCGTGGAGGATGATGGCGTTCCAGATGACGATGAGCAGCGCGCCGTTTTCCTTGGGGTCCCAACCCCAGAAGCGGCCCCACGACTGGTCGGCCCAGATGCCGCCGAGCACGGTGCCGGTGAAGCTGGTGAGCGTGGCGAAACAGATCACGCCGTAAACCATGCCGCGCAGCGAGGCGGCGGTGGATTTCGGGATGTTGCCGAAGGCGCGGCGGATCAGATAGACGATGGCGATGGTCCCCGCGAGGAAGGTGGAGGCATAGCCAAGCGTGATGACTACGACATGCGTGGCGAGCCAGAAGTTCGTATCGAGCACGGCGCGCATCATTTCCAGGGTGTCACCTGATAGAGAAAGATGGTGGGCGATGAGCAGGGTGGTGAAACCGACCACCGAGGCGACCGCGGAGCCGATGGCGTTGCGGTGGAAGAGTTCGAGCACGGTGCTTAGAATGATCGCGCCCCAGCCGATGAAGATGGCGGAGGAATAGAGGTTGGTTACAGGCGGGCGGCCTTCCAACACCATGCGGGTGACAAGGCCGAGGGTGTGGAATGCCAGGCCGATCAGCAGGACGCGGAAGGCGGCCTGGCGGAAGGTGCCGCCTTGCCAGAGCCAGGAAACGATGGCGCATAGAAACGCGACCACGTAGAGAACCATGCAGAGATAGAATGGTGCGATCGCATTGAAGAGGGCTTCCGATGAGGATTTTTTCAGGAAGCCCGGGCGGTTTTCTAACAACCAGGTCTGATCGTCCCTGATGGCGGAGTTGAAGGCATTCGTATCCTTGGCGCGGTAGGCGTCGCCGATGCGGGCGTAGGCAAGGGTGGCGGGATGGAGTGCGCGCTGCGCAACGGCGTCGATCAGGGAGTCCGGAAGTTTCCTCCAGCCATCCATGCCGTCACCGGAAGGTATGGCGTAAACCTCAGTCATGGCAGCCCAGTCGGCGACATCACGCAAGGGTGTTGAGGCGTTGTCGATGGCGGACTGGTTGAATTCCTGGCCGCGACTTTGTTTGTCCTCCTCGACCAACGCGCTGGTGACGGTGCCGAGGAACGAGCTGAACTCGGATTCGAGGTGGTCATGTCCCGGCAGGGCGAGGGCGTGCTTGAGCTGGTGGTAGAGGGTGAGGTTGTTGGTAAGGGTCATCAGCGCCTTTTCATAAGGCGACCAGGTCTTCGAATCGGCCGCAGAGATGCGTCTTGCCTCCTTCTGCAGGGCCGGGAAGGCGGACATGAGCTGGGTATAGGAATAGGATTTCTCCGCGCTGCGGGTGAGTTGGGCCAGACCTAACAGGTCGTCGTGGTGGATGAGGAAAATCTTCCGGGTGTCGGCCTGCGCGGGATGGAAGGCGAGCTCGGCGAGCCATGCGGAAGGAGTGGCGGGCGCGCCATCGCCGGGGACGCTTTGTTTGCCGTGGATGGAAAGCAGGGCGTTGCGGGCCAGCGAATCGAGCGGTTGGACGCGACCGTTAGAGACGACTGGCAGGGTGCCGAAGTTCTGGAAATCGAGTCCGGTCGATGGACGCGTGGCCGTGAAGACGGAGGTGGCGATGAAGAGCAGGCAGAGCGCGGGGATGAGCCACGCGGTGATTTTCCGCAGGTTGCTCATGGATCGGTGGAAGGGTTGTTGCGGCGGGCTACGGCCTTGAAGAGGTGCTGGGAAAAGACCCAGAGCAGGCCGAGGCCGACCATCGCGCAGGAGATGTAGGGCAGGGTCCAGACGGGGTTGCGCACGACCTGGAAAATGGAGGTGGTGTCGTTGTTCTCGAAGCCGGACTGATAGAAAGTGAGGCCGCCGTAGCGCAGCGGGTGGTTCATGTAGATGAGATCCTCGCGGTTCTCGCCGGTTTCGGGATTGAGGATTTTGATCCTGCTGGAGAAGTTTTTCGGGACGTCGGTGCCGAGATAGCGATCGTGGCTGAAGTCGAGCAGCTTGATCGAAAAGGGATGATAGAGACGGCGCGGACGGATGGACATTTTCCAGAGTCTTCCGGCCGCTTCGAAGGATTGCTCGCCTTTGATTGCATTGGAAAGCAGCCAGCGGCCCTGGGATGATCCGTCGTCAGGGATGATCTCGACGAAGGCGGCGGCGAGATCGCGGCGGTTCTCGGCGGTCTCGCGCGGCGTGCGGCGGACGGCGTAGCCTTTCCCAGGTCCCTCGGTGGCGCGGGTCTTGTCGAACGCCTCCGTGGCCCCGGCTTCCGGAAGGATCTCGCTGTTGGCGTAGTAGTTTCGAATTCTAACAGAGAAGCCGCCGAAAGGGAATGCCGCACCGTCCTTCAGCCGGCTCTGAGGGATGGCGGTGACGGTTTCCATTCCGTCGCTGTCCGGGCGGATGACGACGAGTTCTACCTCGCGGGGAAAGGTGGAGTAGTTCAGGATCCGCCCTTCGGTGATGACCATCTGCGCCTCGCGCCCGAGCATGCCGGTCAGAATCTCGCCCAGCAGCATCAGCAGGATGCCGGTGTGGATGACGAGCATGCCGGCCTTGTTCCAGCGGAGCTTGAAACGCGCGCCGTGGGCGGCGAGCAGGTTGATGATGAGAAGCGTGCCTAACAGAGTGCCGCCGGGAATCGGGATGTGGAACGTGCCTTTGCCGGGCATGATGTCCCACCAGGCGATCCAGGAACGGAAGAATTTCTCCTGCACCTCGTGGATGCCCAGATCCGCCTGACTGATGGTGGCGACGAAGATCAGCACCATGGTGAAACCCAGCAGGGTGACTGTCAGGCGCAGGGAGCTGAGGAACTTGAGGCTTGGCACGGGACGTTACTCAGGGAAGGTGGCCGAGCGGACGAAGCTGTCGAATTTCGCGAGGTTGGCTTCGACGAGGTTGGCTTCGCCAGTGATCTTGAAGAACCAGGTCATGCCGGGGCGCTTGAGGATGGCGGCGGCGAGCGCGGATTTTTTCCCGTTCAGGATCGGCTCGCTGCTGGTCATGTGGCTGACAAAAATTTCTCCGGCTGGCGTCTCAGATTTTTCCCCGAGCGCCGGATCATCCGGGGATGCGAGCGGGACGAGCTGGAGTTGGGAGCGCCAGCGGTTGACGTTGTCGAGCACGCTGCCTGCGTCGCCGGGGATCGGGACGACCGAGACATCGGCCGTGGTGCCGTCCGGCCCGGCGATGCTGAAGCTGGCGGCACGCATGGTGCTGCCTTCGCTCGGCGTCCAGCCGTCGGGTGGTGTGACGTGGATTTTTTTCCCGCCGTTAGAAGCCGGTGCGGGCGGAACTTTTTGACTGTCCGCGATGCGGATACTGCGGAGAAACTCCGCGAACAGACCCTCGGATTTCCGGAGCACCCCGACAGGGCCGGAAAATTTGAAATACCAGGTCTCGGTTTTGAGCGGAAGGATTCCGGCGAGGATGCCCTCGGCGTCGGCGGGTGAGTTGACGGATGTTAGATTGAAGAGCTGCATCACTTCATCGGAGTCCGCGATCTTGAGCGGCTGGCCTGAAACGTCCTTTTCCGTGATCGGCTTGAGGTCGACCTGGCCGCGCCAGCGGTTGAGGTTCGCCGCGAGGCCCCCGCCTTCGCCGGGGAGTTTCGAGACCGTGACCCGTCCGCCGCCGGGCAGGGCGTAGGCGGCGGTGACGAACTGGCCGGGTGCCTCCGGTTTCCAATCCTCGGGTGTCTGCCAAACCACGGACCGGGCTGAGGTTTCCGTATTGTTAGGCATCGCGGCGGCAGCAGGCGATTCCGCAGTGGGATCGGTGGCGACGCGATAGGTGCGGATCCCGTCATCCTTGCAGGAGGCGAGGAGACAAAGCGGAAGTGATGCGAGGAGGAGTTTGCGCATGAGGTTCGGAAAGGGGGTGGAGAGGGCCAACGCGTCGTAGTTTCGCGAATGGCCGCGTGGAAAGAAAGGACAACTTGCCGGGCGTGACTTCCTGCCAGCAAGAGAAACCTTGGGTGACTGGAGCCCGCGTATTTTTCCAAATTCTGCGTCCCTTTGCGCCTTCGCAGTAAACTCTTCCGACCAAGAACCACCTCGCCGCCGAATACGCGCTCTCTGCTCCCCATCGCTTGTCCCGGCATTGTGGCAACTGGTCCACTACACCAGGGAAAGACTGTGGCAAAATCCGGAATGAAGAGGTTTTTTCGCCGCCAAGATGCCAGGTTCACCAAGCCAAACGGATGGAAAATCGCGATGCTAAGACACGGAAACGGATTTTCGAGGCACCTGTCTGGAGTTTCCTTGGCGAACTTGGCGTCTTGGCGGTTCAAATTCTTCCATTTGTGCCGTCTAAAGCAAATCGAAGCGAAGTTGGGACGGACCGGAGAAGACGGCTGATGGAAGAGATTGCGCCTTGCCCGAATCCCTTCCGCCGTGTGATATTCCACTCATGGACGAAATCATCTTTGAAGTGCGTGAGGATGAGGTGGACGGCGGTTTCGTTGCCACCGCGCTGGGGCACGCCATCGCAACCCAGGGAGAAACCGTCGAGGAATTGCGGGAGATGGTGCGTGACGCCGTGCGCTGCCACTTTGGCGATGAGGCACCCGGCCCTATGCCAAAGATCATCCGCCTGCACTTCGTCCGCGACGAGGCACTGGCTGTATGAAAATCCCCCGCGACATCGGCGCTACCGATCTCATCCGCGCACTGCGGGTGCTTGGTTACGAGGCGGTGCGACAGGACGGCTCCCACATCCGCCTGACCACCACGCTTGGCGGAACCCATCATGTGACGATCCCGAATCATCGCCCACTGAAAACCGGTACCCTGCTCGGCGGCGTTCTGAAACCTGTGGCCGCACACCACAAACTCACCGTCGAAGACCTGCTCGC
>CANBTO010000277.1 GCA_947372405.1 Verrucomicrobiaceae bacterium | reverse complement strand
GTCTCCACCGGCCAGGAAGTCAAAGCCGGCGACAAACTCGTCGTGCTGGAAGCCATGAAAATGCTCACCACCGTCAGCGCCAGCGCGGACGGCACCATCGGTGAGGTTCTCGTTGCCAAGGGTGATCGCGTGGAAAGCGATGATCTGCTAGTCCGTATAACGATCGCCTGATTCACGAAACTGCCTTTACCATGGCACCAAGCATGCTACGTTCCGGCCCCGGCTTCGGGAACAGCGGAACGTAACGGCAGGCACATGACAATCAAAGCAGACTCTTCATCACCCCTCACTTTTCTGGCCAAGATCCCCACACCGCGTGTCTCGTTTGTGGCACTCACAGGGCTTTTAGCCGCCTGCGCTCCCACCGCGCCGAACCATTCCGCCCCCGTGGCGAAAAACGGCCAGGCCCCGCTGCCGGACTTCATGCCGGATCCCTATGAACCGGTGAACCGCGGATTGTGGGCCGTGAACCACGGGCTGATGGTCGGCGTCGTGCAGCCATCAAGCCGCGTTTACAAGACGGTCGTGCCACCACCGGTCCGCCAATCGATCGTCAATTTCACCCGCAACATCACCTATCCGGGACGCGTGGTGAACAATATGCTGCAAGGACGCTGGAACGGTGCCGGTGACGAATCGCTGCGCTTCGTTTGCAACACCACCGCGGGCATCGGCGGGCTGTTCGATGTGGCCAGCGCATGGAAAATCCCGAAGTCCGATGCGGATTTCGGCCAGACATTCTATCGTTGGGGCTGGAAACCCAAAAACTTCATCATGCTGCCGCTGGTGGGCCCCAGCGACGATTCCCACGCGTTCGGCCTGCTTGCCGACGAGGCTGCGGAGCCCTGGAACTACGATTATCCCTATCTCTACGGTTCCTACACGTCCGCCTACAACAAGGTGAGCCAGACGGCGGATGAATCCACGCGTTTCATCAAGTCCGAAGCGGACCCCTACGTGGGAACGAAATACATTTGGACCTTCGCAGCAAAGGAGGAAGCACCCGATTGGCGGACCCACGGCAAGAAGGACGCGCCAAGCCTCCAGACCCTGGCAGTGGCGTCGATCGCCTGCCGGAACCCCGAATTCCCGAACCACGGGAGTGAACTTTCCGTGCGCATCCCAACCACCGGCAAAAGCATCAAATACAACCTCTGGCTGCAGCCGCACAACGCGCCACTCGCCTACATCTCACCCGGCCTCGCCTCACATCGCTTGTCCGCCACCACGCTCTCCGTCGCGGAGAATCTCTATCAGAACGGATTTTCCGTGGTAACCACCACCGGTGTCTTCCATCCGGAGTTCATGGAGCACGCCTCAACCTCCGCGCTGCCCGCTTATCCGCCATCAGACAGCCACGACCTGTTGGTCGAATTGACGGAAATCGACCGCGCCCTTGTAAAGAAACATCCGGGCCTGTTAGGCAAGCGGGCCTTGATCGGATTCTCCATGGGCGGCTTCTACGCCTGCCACATCGCCATGCGCGAAAAGAGCGAGGACCCCGGCCTGCTTCGTTTTGACCGCTACGTGGCCATCAATCCACCGGTCAACCTGCATCACGGAGCCACCTGCGTGGACGAATACCTCAAGGCCCCGCTGGTATGGCCATCCGGCGAACGCCAGACGCTGGTCAACAACTCCGTCCACAAGGCGGCCAGCCTCAGCAGCCTGCCCGCAGCTGCGGGTTCATCGCCGATGGCCCTGCCGTTCGACGGCACGGAATCCAAATACCTCGTCGGCCTGACGTTCCGGGTCATCCTAAGGGATGTCATTTTCAGCAGCCAGACCCGCCATGACATGGGCCTGTTGCAGACCCCGCTTTCCAATTGGAACCGGGATGCCTGCTATCAGGAAATCCTCGGCCTGTCGTTCCGCGACTACTTCCTGCGTTTCGTGCTTCCCTACTACAAAACGAAGGGCATCGGCATCAAGGACTTCGCCCGCGAGACGGATCTGACGCATTTCCAACACGCCCTGCAGGCCCAGAAGAAACTCAACGTGGTGACCAACCGCAACGACTTCATTCTCACTTCGGGCGACGTCGCCTGGCTGCAATCCACTTTCGGATCTTCGCATCTCAAGTTGTTCCCCAGTGGCGGACATCTTGGCAATCTTGCGACTCCGGAGGCCCGGAACGCCCTGCTCTCAGCCTTGCGTGGGATGAATTAACGCCGATTGCGGCTGCCGCAATTCCCGCCCAGCGGGTCTTGGCGCTTCCCATATCGCGTAGGCCCGTTTATTTTCGCGCCGCCCATGATGAAATTCCTTCCGGTTCTCGCACTGCTCTCCGGCGCCGGACTCCTCGCGCAGGAGACCCCGGCACCTGCAGCGCCGCCCGCTCCAGCCGCGGCGACCCTCATTCCTGACGACGGCGTGCGTGTTTCCGTGATTGGCTATCACGACATCTCCGAGACCATGAAGGAGACCGCGATGCGCATCCGCACCACGAAGTTCCGCAAGCAGATGGAAACCATCCGCCAGCTCGGTATCACGGTGATTTCCCTGGAGGATTTTGAAGCATGGAAACAGGGAAAGAAACAACTCCCCGAGAAATGCATCCTCCTCACTTTCGATGACGGCTGGAAGTCGGTTTACACGGATGCCTACCCGGTTCTCAAGGAACTGGGATTTCCCTTCACGCTGTTTCTTTACAAGCAATACGTCGATGGCGGCGGTCGCGCCCTGACCACCCCGATGATCGAGGAAATGATGAAGAACGGATGCAGCATCGGCAGCCACTCGGTGAGCCATCCCTACCCCGTGGTATTCAAGAGCGCCCATAAAAAGGGACCGGACGCCTACGACGCCCTGCTGCGCAAGGAAATGGGTGAATCCAGGCTGTTCCTCGAAAGCAAGTTCTCGCGCAAGGTCGACACTTACGCATATCCCGGCGGCTACTACACCGCGGAAATGCTGCCTCTCGGCAAGGAACTCGGCTACTCTTACATGTTCACCGTTTCATCCGGCAAAGTGAAGCGCCCCAGCCCTGATGAAACGCTGTCCCGATACATCATCCTCGGCAACTACGACAAGGAGTTCGAACTCGCCACCAGCTTTCGTGAATCCGCATCGGCCACAGCCCCCGGCGGCCTGCTTCCCGGCGTAAGCCAGACCACTCCCTATCCCGTCTCGCCGGAAGCCGGAGCCGTCGTTAACACCCGTCTGCCCGAGGTTTCCGCCGATCTGTCGAAGGTAACGAACCTCGACCCGAAATCCCTCGTCATGAGTGTTTCCGGCTTCGGAGAAGTCCCCGCTGTTTTCGCCGCCGAATCAGGAAAATTCTCCTGGCAGGTCAACCGCCGGCTCCGCCAGCCCACCTGCCAGGTCTCCGTCCATTGGAAGGACACCAAGGGCAAATCGGTCGAAAACCCGCTGCGCTGGTCATTCCAGATCGACCGCGACGCCGCCTATCTTCCAGACGGCGAATGATCCATTTCCAATCTTCAATCATCACACATCCATGTTCTCCTCTCTATCAGACAGCCTCGACAAGACCTTCCGCAACCTTCGCGGCGTAGGCCGCATCTCGGAAAAAAACATCTCCGACGCTTTGCGTGAGATCCGCATCGCGCTGCTTGAGGCGGATGTGGAATTCAGCGTCGCCAAAGACTTCATCGCCAGGGTGAAGGAGAAATCCATGGGCGAGGACGTGCTCAAGTCGATCAAACCCGGCGAGCAGATCGTCAAGATCTTCCACGACGAGCTCGCCGCGCTGTTAGGCGGTGACCAGGCACCGCTCGACCTCAACCCGCCCGCACGCATCCTGATCTGCGGCCTCAACGGCGCGGGAAAAACCACCACTTCCGCCAAGCTCGCCAACCGCTTGAAAAAAGAAGGCCGCCGCCCGCTGCTCATCGCCTGCGACCTCTATCGCCCGGCCGCCATCGACCAACTCGCAACTCTCGCCAAACAAATCGACGTCCCCTGTTACACTCCCGATGCAGGTGAAACGGACGTCGTCAAGGTCGCCAAGGACGCCCTCGTCTGGGCGGAGAAGCAGCTTGGCACCGTGCTCATTTTCGACACCGCAGGCCGCCAGGAAATCGACGAGCGCCTCATCGCCGAGCTCAAGCGCCTTCACGATTTCGTGAAACCGAAGGAAACTTTGTTAGTCGCGGACTCAGCCACCGGCCAACAGGCGGTCTCTGTCGCCAAACACTTTGACGACGCCGTCGGCATCACCGGCATCGTGCTCACCAAACTCGATGGCGACGCCCGCGGCGGTGCGGCCCTCTCAATGCGCGCCGTCACCGGCAAGCCGATCAAATACGCCGGCGAGGGCGAGAAGCTCGACCAATTGTTCGAGTTCCACCCCGACCGCATGGCCGACCGCATCCTCGGCATGGGCGACATCGTCGGCATGGTCGAACAGGTCGCCGGCAAGGTGAACGAAGAGGACGCCATGCGCTCGATGAAGCGCATGCAGGAAGGCAAGTTCGATTTCACCGACTTCCTGGACCAGATGAAGATGATCCGCAACCTCGGTCCCCTCGACGGGCTGTTAGGGATGCTGCCCGGCTTCAGCAAGATCAAGAAACAACTTCCCGGTGGCTCGCTGGACACATCCAAAATCAAGCGCACCGAGGCCATCGTGCTCTCCATGACGATGGAGGAGCGCCGCAAGCCCGAGATCATCAAGGGCAGCCGCCGCCAGCGCATCGCCAGCGGCTCCGGCACCTCGCTGATGGAGGTGAACCAGCTTATCAAGCAGTTCGGCGAAATGCGCAAGCTGATGAAATCCCCACACAAGATGAAGAGCATGATGAACCAGATGGGCGGAATGTCCGGCATGAAGGACATGATGAAGGGCATGGGCGGCAAGTTCCCCTTCTAGCAGTTTTCCCACAACAAAGGAAGTCGGACATCAGACGCAACAAGGCCGAGGATTGGCAATTCGGCGGAAAATTTCGGCATTCGAGCCTGACTTGGCACACCGACAACAGTCGATACCTTTAGCCCGCCACGACAACGTTCGAACCTTGGTTCTCGAACGCGCCTGCGAAACGAGAAGCCTGCCGCCCGTCGGCAAATATCTAACAGTTCTTGATGGACCGTATCCAATTCCTACGCTGGCATTCCATGAAAACCGCGATCAGATTCTCAGCGCTTTACTTGTCCGCATGGATGTTGGTTTCCAATTCCCATCTTCAGGCACAGGATCACGAGGAATTGGATTCGGTAAAAAGGCTGAGAATCGCAGTTCAGGACAAATTCGACAAACTGCCGGTGGTCAAAGTGAATACCGACAAGGACAAGGTTGGTTTCACCACGCTTGACCTCGGCAACACCCTGACTGAGGTGAATGGCGAGAAATACTATGCTTTCCGCTTTCGGTCACCCAAAGTACCTGCCGATATGACGTGGGCCTTCAATCCGGGCGAGGGATTCGTTTCATGGTACATCGTTCCGGAGAAGGACCGGATGCAGGGATTCGAGAGATTCACCAGAACGATATTGCCGAATGATGTCGAAGGTTTCGGCATGGCGGGTGACACATGCTTCCTCCAGTGGCTGGACCGTAAACACATGAAGACGGATTCCGGATACATCATCCGGTTCAAATTCAAGGATGTCGAAAACCCGAAAGTATCGTTATCCCTCAACTTCATCGCCAAGCGGCCCAAAGATCCCTTCAAGACCCTTTTCCCGATGATACCGGAGCCGAAGAAAAAGGCACCAGCGGCAAGTTCCCCTTCTGATAAGGAGTAGGGACACTCATGTCCCGTTGATTCAATTCACCAGGCGACAGGAGTGTCGCTTCTCCTTATGTCCGAATTCTACCACCCCGGGCGGGAAACCCTCAATCACGGGGATGACTGAACCCTGCTACATCTGCGGGCCCACCGCATCCGGCAAATCCGCGCTCGCCCTGCGGATGGCACGCGAACTTGACGGCGAGATCGTCAATGCCGACGCCTTCCAACTCTACCGCGGTCTCGAAATCGTCAGCGCCGCGCCGCCGATGGAGGAACGCTCGCTGGTCCCCCATCATCTCTACGGCATTCTGGATCCCACCGAAGCCGCGGACGCGGGAAGCTATCTGCGTATCGCCAAACCTGTGATCGAGGACATCCAAAGCCGCGGCAAGACGCCGATCGTCACTGGCGGCTCCGGCCTCTATCTGAAATTCCTCACCCACGGCCCGGCCCCGCTGCCGACGGGCGACGCCAAGCTCCGCGCCGAACTCGACGCTCGGCCGCTCGAAGACCTCGTCGCCCAGCTCCACGCGCTTGATCCCGTCGAGGCGTCACGCACCGCGCTCGAGAACCGTCGCTTCGTCTCACGCGCTCTGGAAATCTGCCTTCTAACCGGCGAAAAGGCCTCCGATCTTCGTGACGGTTGGGAAAAACAAACGGCGGCGAATTCGACAACTCTCCGCGGCCTCGTCATTCAACGCACGCGCCCTGACCTCCACGCCCGCATCGCCCTGCGCACACGCGCCATGCTCGATGGCGGAGCCGTCGAAGAAGTCGCAGCACTGGAAAAAGTCTCGAGCAACTGCGGCAAGGCCATCGGTTTCCGTGAGATCCAATCATTGTTAGATGGAAACACCGACCGCGCCACCTGCGAGGAACTCATCAACGCCGCCACCCGCCAATACGCGAAGCGCCAGGAAACCTGGTTCCGCCGCGAGAAGTGGTTAGTCCCGCACGTGCCATAGGAAGCAGCGACACTCCTGTCGCTGACATCCATCTTCGGGGCCAGAAATGTCCCCGATCCTTGTCAATCGAAGGCCTTGGGATCTTCCTGCAAACGACGCAGAGCCATCGCGTCGAATTGGTCCTTCT
>CANBTO010000276.1 GCA_947372405.1 Verrucomicrobiaceae bacterium | reverse complement strand
TGGGATCATTGACGATCACGTGCCGCTCAACTTCGCAGGCATTCCCACGGTGGACGTGATCGGTGACTTCAACAAGGGCACATGGTGGCACAAGCCTGCGGACAACCTGAAGATCATCTCCGCCAAGTCGCTGGACATCTCGATCCGCGTGACGCTGCGGATGTTAGACGGTTGGTTGGAGAAGTGATCGTGGCTGGGACAACCTGTCCCTGCTTCATTCTTTATCCCATAGCACGAGCCGCCTTCCAGCACTCGATGAAGCCGGTTGCGAAATCCTCCGGACGCGCGGCGATCCAGGCCTCGATTTCCCCGACCGGAAACCAGGCCGCAGCCTCCACTTCAGCAGCCGGGTATCTAACCGATCCATCGTGCTGCGTGCGGTAAAGCCGGACGTGTTCCCAACCGGTCTCCTCACACGGTGAGATTCGCGCGATTTCCTCCGGCGCTTCGTCCACGCGGATGCCCATCTCTTCCTCCAGCTCCCTAACAGCAGCCGAGGCGTAGTCTTCTCCCGCGTCGAGATGTCCGGAAACACTGGAGTCCCAGACGCCCGGATGCGCGTCTTTGTAAATCGAACGCTGCTGCAAGAGCAGATCGCCTCGTTTGTTGAAAACGAAGACATGGACCGCACGGTGCAGCAGCTTCTGCGAGTGGACCTCACCGCGGGTCCTCTGCCCGATGACCTGGTCGTTCTCATCGACCACATCGAAGATCTCGCTGGCTTTCTGCGGCAGATCCTTGAGCGGATTCGGATCGCACAACCGAGTCAGCTCCACCCACTGGATCAGTGTGAGTTCCTCCGCGCGCGTCGTGACGGCAACGCCGAGGGTTTCTGCGATTTGGTCCCACGGCGTGCCATCCGGCAATTGTTTCTTGAGCTGCTTTCGGCGTTGGGCGAAGCCGCGGCGGATCAACTCGTCGAACAAGCGGTGATCGAAGGCTGGCAATCCCGTCGTGCGCGGACGCAGGATGGCCACGCTCGAATCGATGCGTGGCCGCGGATAAAACGCCTCGGGTGGCACCGTGCGTTGGGGTTCCACCAACCAGCCTGCCTGTGTCCGCAAGGAGAGAATGCCGTAGTCCTTGGTGCCGGGTGTGGCCGCGAGACGGTCGATTACTTCCTTCTGTAGCATCACCACCGCCCGCTCGAACGGGTGCGGACGACTGAGGAGGTTTTTCAAAATCGCTCCGCCACAAGAGTAGGGGAGATTGCCCAGAAACTTCACCCGGCGGTGCTTGAAAAGCGTCCGGCCATCGAATTTCGCGCCATCCGCGTGATGGACCTCCACCGTCGGCTCGTCACGGAAACGCTGCGCCAAGGCCGCCGCCAGCCGTGCGTCGAACTCGATCAGGATGAGTTTCCGCACCTTGCCGACGAGATGCTCGCTCAACGAACCCGTGCCCGGCCCGACTTCGACGATCGCGTCATCCTCCGTCGCTTCCAGTTGGGAGACGATCCAGCGCGCCATGTTCGGATCGATGAGGAAATTCTGCCCCAGTTGTTTGCTTGGCAGCACTCCCGCGCGATCCAATGCGTCCTTGATTTCACGACCGGTCATGGGCGGGGTTCATGAACCAAGCAGTTCTCCGGCGCAATGCGGATTTGGTAAATTGAATGGGAATGGCTGCTGCGTGCCATAGGATTCCACCTTGCCGGCGAACCCATGTGGAGACATGACTCAAGTCATGAAAGGGAAGGAAAAACCATTCACCCCGGCCATGTGGATCATTCTTGTTGTCCTGTTGGCGATCTGTTGGGTAGTGATCCGTCCGATGTTCGTCAGAGAGGGTAAATGTCGCGAGGGGCAAACGGAAACCGTCAGTAACGCCAAGCAGATCGGCATCGCCCTTTACGAGTTCGAAAGCGCTTTCGGAACCTACCCCGACGAAACCACCGCTGCGAAAATCCGCCAGAAGTCGGGCGACCGTTTCAACCTTGGAAACTCCTCTTCGAACGACTACTTCCGCCAACTGATCGCGGTGGACATCGTGAGCAGCGAGACTCTCTTTTATGCAAAAGCGGGCTACACAAAGAAGCCAGACAATGTCATCGACCCGGCTGACATGGCGCTCGCTCCGGGGGAAGTGGGATTCGGATACCTCATGATCGGCAAAACCGCCCTCAACTCCGATGGCAATCTCGCGCGGACTCTCGTTTGCGCCCCGCTGGCTTTCGACGGAAAAACAGTGAGCGACCAGAAGTTTGACCCAACTGTCAAGAATGGCTATGCCGTGATCCTGCGGATGGACAATTCCGTGCAGTCCATGCCAATCGACCCGACCACCCGTCGCGTCATGCTCGGTGTCGGTGGGCAAAAACACCTGCTCGAAACGGGCTCGGACACGGTTTGGGGCGATTCCGCAAAGCCGGTCATCGTGCCACCCTTGCCGAAACCTTGAGCTACGAAATCGCGGATTTCCTTCAACGTAATCCACACATTTCGAGAAAGCCTCGAAAAAGGGATTGCCAACAAGAGATCCACTTCCTAGCTTCCCGCCCTCCAAGGGCAGGTGTCAGAGTGGTCGAATGAGCACGCTTGGAAAGCGTGTGTGGCGGTAACGTCACCGAGGGTTCGAATCCCTCCCTGTCCGCCATCTGGCAAATTCCGTGACGCAAGAATCACGATGTCCTGCAAGTGATCTCCGCCAGTCTGGAAATCGAAGGGAGGGACGAGAACCCCTGCCGTCAGGCATCGGGTTTGAACGCAGAGGTTGCTTGTAGCAACTTTTCAAAATCATCGCGCAGCGCATTTGGCTTGGCCGGAGGCAATCCCTCCCTGTCCGCCATTCCGCCGCAGCGGCTCAGTTCAGATAGGCCGCCTCGGTGGTCATGAGCAGGGCCTGGGCGAATTCCTCCCAGTTGTTGAGGGCATCGCGGCTGACCCTTTCGGCATTCGGATCGCTGACCAATTCGTTCAACTTGCCGGTTTGCTTGGGCTTCATCATTTGTTCCTCCATGCGCTTTTTCATCTCGGTCTGGCGCATGCGCTCCTTCGAGTTGAGGGTTTTGGGATCGCGTTTCAGAAACTCCTCGATCCGGGCTTTGCGGGTTTCCTCGTCTTCACCGGGTAACGCATCCTTGAAGGTGGACTTCTTTGTCGCGGTAGCGAATTGCTGCGTCACGAGGAAGTCCTGGGCCAGTTTGATCTCGTCCGGCCTCGGCCAGCGCTGATAGATGATTTCGTAAAGCACCTTGATGCGTGCGGTGTCGGTGCTTGCCTTCTGGAATTCCGGCCTTGCGACGACGTTTCTCGCCTGCTCGATGACGAGCAGGCTGTTCATGCGGAAGAGGGCCTGTTGGGGGACGATGGTTTCGTGGCGGCGGCCGGTGGGCAGTTGCGCGTTCGCCATGTCGAAGTTCTTCATGAACTCGGCCATGTTCATGCGGTCCACGAAACCATAGATCGTGCGGCGCGGGCTGTACGGCTCGGTTTCGATGTTCATGGGATGGCCGAACATCGCGAGATCGATCTTGCCGCCGATGGCGAGGAAACTGTCGCGCAGGGCCTCGAAATCCAGCCTGCGCACGTTGGCGCGCCAGAGGAGACGGTTGAATGGATCGATCTTTGCGTTGGCGGAATTGGGATCGCTCGCCTGCTGATAGACAGAGGAGGTCATGATGAGCTTGTGGAGTTTCTTGAGGGACCAGCCGTCCTCCATGAATTTCGCCGCGAGCCAGTTGCAGAGTTCGGTGTGGGATGGTGCCTCGCTCATCACGCCGAGGTCGTCCGGAGTGCTGACAAACCCTTCGCCGAAGTGGTGGAGCCATATGCGGTTCACCAGCACGCGGGCCGTTAGAGGGTTGCTCTTGTCGGCGATGGCTTCGGCGAGTTGGAGGCGGCCGCTGCTGTCCTGCGGGAAAGGTTTGCGATCCGCCTGGATGAATTCAAGGAACTGGCGAGGGACGACGGGGCCCGGGGTTTTGGCTTCGCCGCGAATGAGCACCTGGGCGTTTTTCACCTTCGAATCGATGAGAATGTTCGCGCGGGCCATCGAGCCGGGATGAGACAGGTCGATTCCGGAAAGCTGGCGGTTGATGGCTCCGATTTCATTCTGAAGGTCCCTGCCGAGATTGTTCTGCGCGTCGTCGAGGGACAGCGCGAGGTAGGGTTTCGTATTGAAAACCGCGGTGCGCACCTGCTCGAGCTGCAGATTCCGGAGTCCGGGAAAGATCGCATTCTCGGCTGCGGATTTCTTCCAGGAGGGATATTCCCTGGCATAGGCTTCTTCAGCCTTGCGGAAAACCCCGGCATAAATGGTGGCTGCGGCCTCGAGTGAATCGATTTTCTTGCCGCGGAACGCTTCTGCGACGAGCGGGTTGACATAGGCGGCGTTCACCGGATCAGTGTGCCGGGCGATGACCTCGACAGAGCGTTGAGCGAAACCGGATATGGGCAGGCGCGCGAGCTCGCGCCACAAGCTCAACACCGGATGGCCGCTACTGCGCATGGACTTGGCTGCGGTCTTTCGGTCGTCCTTTCTTTCCTCTTTGGAGGACCCCGTTTTGACCTTTGCCGTGACCGTGGTGGCTGCCATCTGGTTCATCGACATCTGGTTCATCGCCATCATGTCGCCGGATTTCGCGGTTTCGGCCTTGGCAAGCACCTGAGTCTGGATCGAGCGCATGGCCGCCTGGATGTCATCCTGCGTGAGGCCGTCCTTTTCGAGATAGGCTAACAGCTCCTCGTAGTTCGCCTTGCCGCCTTTCATCTTTTCCATGCCCGAAAGGAAGGTGGCTGCATGCGTATTGAACTTCGTGGCCATCCGGCACATCTCCTGGTCGATCTTGGCATAACCTTTGTCTACGAGGGCCTTGCGCTCGGCCAGATAGTTTTCCTCGGCCTTCTTATCCTTGGAAACGGCGATGACCGGGAGCTCGTTTGGCTCGTCGCAACTGTTGAAGACTCCGTAGAGGCTGTAGTAGTCGCGCGTCGGCACGGGATCGAAGAAGTGGTCGTGGCACCGGGCGCAGGTGACAGTGGTGCCGAGAAAGCCTTTGCAGACCACGTCGATCTGATCGTTGATGATGTCGTTCCGGTTGCCTTGGAAGTGATCGCCACCTGTCAGGAATCCGAGCGCGGCGAGCGTGCCGGGCTGGTCCTTCGCTTCTGGCAGGAGATCGGCGGCGAGCTGGTCCTTGATGAACAGATCGTATGGCCGATCCGAGTTCAATGCCTTGATGACATAGTCGCGGTAAGTCCAGGCGAAGGGATTGAGCGTGTTGTTGTCCTTTTTGACATCGCCGCGGGTGTCCGCGTAGCGGGCGACATCAAGCCAGTAGCGGCCCCAGCGCTCGCCGTAGTGAGGGCTGGCCAGCAGGCGGTCCACCACCTTGTCGAAGGCGGCGGAGGATTTGTCGTTGACGAAATCAAGCACTTCCTTTGGCGATGGCGGCAGCCCGGTCAGATCGAAGGTGGCCCGCCGGATCAGGGTGCGTTTGTCGGCTGGAGGGGAGGGTTTCATGCCTTTTGCCTCCAGCTTGGAGAGGACGAAGTTGTCCACGGCAGTGTTACACCAGAAGACGTCCTTCACGTTGGGAACCGGTGGTGAAACCACCGGCTGATAGGCCCAGTGCGTCTTCACGCTGTCCCGCATGTCCTCGCTCAGACCGTCGGCGATTTTCGAGATGTCGCGGCGAGGCACCGTCGTGCTGCGCGGATCCGGAGCGCCCATCCTGACCCACTCTTCGAGATCGGCGATCTGGTCGGGAGGGAGTTGGCCACCTTTTGATGTGGGCGGCATCTGCATGTCCTTGTCCTCGTAGCGCACAGCCTTGATGAGCAGGCTTTCCTCCGGCTTGCCGGGTGTGATCGTTGGGCCGGTTTCTCCGCCCTTCTGCCAGCCTGCTTTGGTATCGAGAGTCAGATCGCCCTTGGACTTGCCCTCCGACTGGCTGTGGCACCGGTAACAGGACTTCGAAAGAACCGGCCGGATTTTGGTTTCGAAGAACTTCATCTGCTCGGGTGTTAGATCCTCCGCCAGCGTGATGGCAGGCAGCAGCAACGCAATCCCTACGGTCGGCAGGAACTTCAGGATATTGGGAAAACCGGACGCTGCGGATCTCATGCGATGATGTCGTTGACGACGTTGCCGGCCACATCGGTGAGGCGGAAATCACGGCCGTTGTATCGGTAGGTGAGCTTGGTGTGATCGTAGCCAAGAGTGCGGAGAACGGTGGCATGCAGGTCGTGGACGTGGACCTTGTTTTCCACGGCCGCCATGCCGAGCTCGTCGGTGGCGCCGTAACTCATTCCTCCCTTGGTGCCACCGCCTGCGAGCAAGGTGAAGAAAGCCTTGTTGTGGTGATCGCGGCCGGCGGTGTCTCCCTTGCCGTTGCGGTCCCGTCCAGGAGAGCGTCCGAACTCGCCGTTGACGATGACGAGCGTCTCGTCAAGCAGCCCGTGCGATTTCAAATCCGCCAACAAAGCGGCGATCGGTTGGTCGATGCTGGAGGCGCGCTGCGGCATGTTCTTGGCGATGTCCGAATGCATGTCCCAGCCACCGCACCAGACCTGGACGAAGCGCACGCCGCGCTGCACGAGGCGGCTGGCGAGCAGCATCTTGCGCGAGTTGCTGACCATGGCGCCACGGTCTTTCATGGCAGCCCGATAGTCCTTCGCGCTTCCCGCCTGAGGTGCGCCATCGATGCCGTAGAGCTGAAGGGTGGCGGCGCTTTCCTTGCGGATGTCAAAAGCCTCGACGGCCTCGGTCTGCATGTGGAAGGCCATTTCCATGTTGGAGAGCTCGGCTTCAAGCTGGCTCTCCTCGTGAAGCTTGGTCTTGTGCATGGAGTCCAGTTGCTTCACCAGGTCT
>CANBTO010000275.1 GCA_947372405.1 Verrucomicrobiaceae bacterium | reverse complement strand
TGGCGCGGGTCATCTGGGACCGCGTTTACGGCATGTCCCTCGGCGGCGGCGGCACCGGCCAGATCGAGCTGCCCACGGATTACCAGTATCACGACGGCAAGCCCGGCGACGTGGTCGGAGCCCACACCCCTTTCGGTCAGGCAGTGCTGATGTCCGGAAAACGTGAAAAACCCAAGGGCCGTGAGAAACTCGCCGGATGGATCATTTCAAAAACCGGCGAACAATTTCCCTCGGTCATCGCCAACCGCATGTGGAAGCATGTGATGGGAAAAGGCGTCTATGAACCGATCGACCAATTCGTCCCAGCAGCCAAATCCAACTACCCGGAACTGGTTGGCTATATCGGCAAACTCATCGTCGATCTGGGCTACGACTTGCGCGCATTCCAGCATGTCCTGCTGCTAACCAAGACCTTCCAATTCGCCACCAATCCAAATCCATCCGTCGTCGAAGGTGGCGACGATTTCCATGGCCGCAAGATCGAGCGCCTGTCTGCCGAACAAATCTGGGATTCGCTCGTCACCCTTGCTGCCGGGGATCCTGACAAACAGCCGATGCGTCCACTCGACGAGCGCATCTATGTGGCTGGCCAGCCCGTGCTCGTCGGCAAGAAATCGATGCCAGAGCTTTCCAAGGAAGTGCTCGCCCTCAAGTCGGAAAGGGAAGTTCGCGCCTATTTCTCCAAGTTCCTCAGCGAGGTGAAAAGCGATAGCCCCGGCAGCAGCGGCGCGAACTCAATGACCATGATGAACGACGTCCGCGCTTATAACAAAGATGCTAAAATCCGTGCCTCCGAATTGCCATCACCCGCGCCGCGCGATCACTTTCTCTATCTGTTCGGCGCATCGGATCGGGAGGTCGTGGAAGCCTCCAGCCGCGAACCGAATGTCGGACAAGTGCTATCCCTGATGAATGGTTTCGTGCAACGGGAACTGGTGAATAAAACTTCGGCGCATTTGTATAAAACCCTCGAAGGTGCGACGACCGAAAAGGAGAAAGTCCGCCGCTTATACATCGCCATTCTCAGCCGCCCGCCGAGCACCGAGGAAATGTCGTGGATGCTCGACGAAGTGAAATCCCAAGGCGATGCCGGCTACCGAAACATCGTCTCTGCCCTCGTCATGTCCGCCGAGTTTCTCTTCCTTCAATAAAACCCATAACTCCCGTGAACCCTTTGCTAAAAGCTGACGAACTCACCCGCAGGCGGTTCGTCTCAAACGCGGCCCGCGCCTATCTCGGGGTGCATCTTTTTCCCATGTTAGGCGGCACCTTGGCAGAGGCCGCGCCTGCCACCGCTGCCAAGGGCGGCACGGCGAAGAGCGTTATCTATCTCTACATGTCCGGCGGCATGAGTCATGTGGACACTTTCGATCCGAAGCCGAAGAAAAAGGATGTGATGGGCAGCACCGAGACGATTCCCACCAAAGCGGATGGCGTGATGGTCGGTCACTATCTAAAGAAAACCGCCGCAGTGATGGATAAGGTTTGTGTCATTAACTCAATGAACTCGACCCAAGGTGCCCACGAACAAGGTTCCTATATCATGCACACTAGCTATAACTCGCGTGGGACGATCAAGCACCCCGCGCTCGGTTCGTGGGTGCTGCGTCTCGGCGGCCGCATTCATCCGGAACTGCCGGGCTTCATCGCAGTGGACAGCGCCCCCGAATTCACGGGCGGCGGGTTTCTGGGTGCTAAATTTTCCGCCGCCCTCATCGGTAGCCCGGACCAAGGACTCCAGGACTCCCACCGCGCCGATGAAGTGAGCCAGCAGGATTTCGAGCGACGCCTAACACTCGCCGACAAGCTGAACCGCCAGTTCCACGACCGCTATGCGAATGCGGACGTGAAAGCTTATGAGGAACTCTATCGGGAAGCCATCACGCTGATGAATTCCAAGGATCTCAAAGCCTTCGATCTCCAACAAGAACCCGAGGCCACCCGCGAACTCTACGGCAAAGGCCGCTTCGCCCAAGGTTGTCTGTTAGCCCGCCGCTTGGTGGAAAATGGCGTGCGTTTCATTGAGGTCCAGCTCGGCGGTTGGGATACCCATTATGACAATTTCACCGGTGTCGCGGGTCGTTGCCTAGAGTTCGACCAAGCCTATGCCGCTCTCATCACGGATCTGGAAAAATCGGGAAAACTCAAGGACACGCTCGTGGTCGTCGCCACCGAATTCGGCCGCACGCCGACCCTCAACGCCGAGCACAAAGACGGTCGTGATCACCACCCCGAGGCATTTTCCTGCCTCCTTGCCGGCGGCGGTATCAAAGGCGGCATGAAATACGGCAGCACCGATCCGGCGGGCAACAAGGTGAAGGACGGCCTCGTCAGCGTCCAGGATTTCAACGCCACCATCGCCCACGCGCTCTCGCTTCCTTACGACACCGTGGTCATGTCGCCATCAAAACGCCCCTTCAAAATCGCCGATAAAGGCGTCCCCGTTGCGGCGCTCTTCGGGTGATGCTCACGCTTGCAGTTTCCTCTAGCCCGTGGTGATTTCCAAGCGTGTCTGCCGTCACGAACATCTCCACCTACCGCTTCGCCGCGCTCACGGGTCTCAAGGACTTGCGCGAGGAGCTGACCGCGTTTTGCAAGGCTTGGAACCTCAAGGGAACCATCCTTTTGAGCACGGAGGGGATCAACCTCTTCGTCGCCGGTGAGGCGGATGCTATCGATTTGCTGTTGAATAAACTGCGCCAGATCCCGGGCCTCGAAGCCTTGGAACCCAAGGTCAGCATCAGCGACAAGCAGCCGTTCAATCGCATGTTGGTGCGGGTGAAAAAGGAAATCATCTCCTTCGGCATGGAGAGTATCCGACCAGCGGACTATACCTCGCCGAAGATCGCCGCCGCTGAGTTGAAGCGTTGGCTCGACGAGGGCCGCCCGGTCACCTTGCTCGATACGCGCAACGACTACGAGGTGCAGCTCGGCACCTTCAAGGGCGCGCTCATCCCGCACATCAACACCTTCCGCGAATTTCCGGATGCAGTTAGAAAATTGTCCCCAGCGCTCAAGGACCAGCCGGTCGTCATGTTCTGCACCGGCGGTATCCGTTGCGAAAAGGCCGGACCGTTCATGGAGCAGGAAGGCTTTAAAAACATCTATCAGCTCGATGGTGGTATCCTCAAGTACTTCGAGGAATGTGGCGGCGATCACTATGATGGCGAGTGCTTCGTCTTCGACCAGCGCGTAGGCGTGGACCCCGGCTTGCGGGAATCCAACTTCGCGGTTTGTTTCGCCTGCCAAGCCCCCTTGGACACCGCCGATCAGGAAGACCCACGGCATGTCGAGGGCGTGAGTTGTCCGCATTGTTTCAAGAGCGCGCCGGAACGCATGGCGGAAAGAATCAGTGTGTTGCACGCAGCGCTGGCCAAGGCTACTCAGCCCTTGCCCGGCTCGTTAATGTTAGAAAATCGGCGGCCGATCAACATCCCGGCGGCTTATGAAGGGCGGACATTATTAGAATCACTGGTCGGGATTTTTCCACAAATCCCACCCGAGGAATGGGCGGCCCGTTGCGCGGCCGGGCGCTTCGAAAACTACGGCGCCACCGTGCGTGACAAGGACCATATCGTGCGCGGTGGCGAGCGCGTGGTGCAAATTTTCCCGCCCGCCATCGAGCCGCCCGTGGCTGCGGATATCCGGGTGCTTTACGAAGACGAGGCAATTCTGGTGATCCAAAAACCCGCCCCGCTGCCGATGCATCCGAGCGGGCGATTTCACCGCAACACCCTGCAATTCATCCTCAATCAAGTCTATGCCCCCAAGTATCCGCGCCCGGTGCATCGGCTGGATGCGAACACCACGGGCCTCGTCGTGTTCGCGCGGACCCGCCATTTCTGTCGCTTGCTTCAGCGCCAATTCCTTGAGGGCACAGTGGATAAACGCTATCTGGTGCGCGCCCTCGGCCATCCCGTGCAAGACACGTTTTTCTCCGAGGTGCCGATTTCCGCCGAACCGGATGTGATGGGCACCCGGCTGATCGATGAGCTTGATGGCCTGCCCTCACGAACGGATTTCCAAGTCAGCGAACGTTGCCCGGACGGCACGACTTTGTTAGATGCGAAGCTTGGCACGGGTCGAACTAACCAAATCCGTGTCCACCTCTGGCAGCTCGGCCTCCCGGTCGTCGGCGATCCCGCTTACCTCTCGGACCACCGCATCGGTGAAACGCAAACGCTCGATCCCGAAGCCCCGCCACTCCAACTACATGCATGGAAACTTTCGTTCCAACATCCCTTGAGCGGAGCCGTCATGGCTTTCGAAACCGAGCGTCCGAAGTGGTCTATTTGATGATGTGAATCGAGGACACGCGTTCCTCATGCGTTAGATATTGGAGCGATTTCAATGGGATTCGTCGTCCGCATTATCAATCGGCAGACGGTTGTTGCAGCAGTTAGAACGGAGAAGCGCGTATATTCCATAACCCAGCAAGCCCGCGACGACCGCAGCCCCGACCCAGCCGACCGATTGGCGCGGTGGGTAACTGCGGAAGTCGCGGAAGCGCGAGGCAGCATAGGCACTGCCGAGCGCACGTTGGTGTTTCGCCTGATCGGCCAGATCACGGGCGCTGTTAGGCAACGTTTCTTTGGTGGTGTGGGATACCAGACTACTGATGTCATTCCGCAAATGTGATACATCCTCGCGGACGCGATTGAGCAGTCCAGTGGTGCGACGGTCGTTGAATAATGTGGAGTTCATGATGGCGTTGAATTAGTGTTAGGTGGTTTTACGGATTGTTGCCGCGCAGTGCTCTGGATAATGCGGATACGATCAACAGCACGATGAACACGATGAAAAGAATCTTCGCGATGCCTGCTGCCGCACCAGCAATGCCGGCGAAGCCGAGAATCCCTGCGATGATGGCTAGGATGAGAAATGTGAGTGACCAACTTAACATAATTTTATTTTTCCATACCGGCGTTGAATGTGACTTACGGAAACCCGGCGTGTTCCCGTGAGCGCTTGCTACAAGTCACTTTCGCAGGGTGGATACCAACTGAAATGAACAGGCATAACTCTCTGAAAATCAGAGATAAACACTTCTAGGATGACGCCGGACGGGCCAGCGAAGCATTGCAAATCGCGCTTATAGATGCAAAACGCACGCAGTTGAGAGTCTGCTAGATCGCAAGCTCATCGACCACTGCGCGCACCTTCAGCGCGACTTCGTCGAGACTGCCCTGACAGCCGATCACCCGCACGAAGGGTTCATTCTTGAGGGCGAGGAAAATTTCCCGGCAGCGTTCCAGGTTTTCGCGCTTTTCGAATTCGTTGGCCGTGTCGCCTCGCACACCGATTCGTTGAAGCGCGGCATCCACCTCCAAATCCATGAGGATGAGTAAATCGGGCACCGGGGCGAAGGCTTCGTTTTTCCGCCTGATTTCTGCTGGATCGAAACCACGCGCGCCCTGATAGGCCATCGTCGAGAAATAGTAGCGGTCGAGAATCACAACCTTGCCGGCGGCCAGCGCGGGCGCGATCACTTCCGCCACATGCTGGCGGCGGTCGTTGAGAAAATACTCCAGTTCATCCGTGGGTGAGAGTCGTCCGGTGGCGGCGGACTCACGGACTTTTTTCCCCCATGGGCCATCGGTTGGCTCACGGCTGAGAACCACCTCGCGGCCTTGCGCGGTGAACCACTCGCCCAGACGTCTCGCCTGGGTAGATTTGCCGGTGCCGTCGATGCCCTCAATGACAATGAAGAGTCCGTCCGGCATGGTGTTAGAGATAGCGGGATTTGAGATGGGTGAGATATGCCTCGGTCGAAGGGGCGCCGCCGGTGGCCTGGCGCATCAACTCCGCAGGGTCGAGCGTAGCACCATGGGCATGGACGTTTTGCCGCAGCCAGCCGAGCAGCGGCAGATAGTCGGCGCGGTCACAAGCGGCGGCTACGGCGGGATCTTTTCGAGCTGCGGCGAAGAGTTGGGCGGAGTTGATGTTGCCCAGCGTGTAAGTTCCGAAATAACCCAGCCCACCCATCGACCAATGAATATCCTGCAGGCATCCGTGGCGGTCATCCGGTGGCGCGAAGCCGAACAACTCGCGGAAATTTTCATTCCAGGCCGCTGGCACATCAGCAACGGCGAGACTGCCATCTAACATCCGCCGCTCCAGCCCGAAGCGGAGGAGAATGTGCAAGTCGTAGGTCGCCTCATCCGCCTCCACGCGGATCGGCGAGAACTCCGCCCGCCACAGATAACGGAGAAATTTTTCCAAGGGGAAGTTATTTAACTGAGGGAAAATTTCCTGCGCAACAGGATACCATTTCTCCCAGAATGTTCGCGAGCGACCCACATGATTTTCCCACAGCCGGGATTGCGACTCATGGATGCCTAACGAAACCGAGCTACCCGATGGCAGGCCGAAATCCGCAGATGGGAGGCCTTGTTCATACAGCCCGTGGCCGGTTTCATGCAGCACGCCGAAGAGCGAGGAGGTGAAATCCGCCTCATCGTAGCGGGTGGTCAGCCGCACATCGCGCGGCCCGAGCGTGGTGCAGAACGGATGCGTCGTCGTGTCGATCCGCCCCGCCTCGAAATCAAAGCCGACCGCCGCCGCGACCTGTGCGTTGAACTTCTGTTGGGCAGTCAGCGGGTAGGGACCGGGCGGCAGACCCGGCGCGTGGGTGGCGGAATTCGCAACTGCGAGCGCGGCGATTTCGCGGACTGCGGGGCGCATCGCATCGAACAACCCGGCCACGGCGGCGGTGCTCGTCGCGCGCTCAAAACCTTCTAACAACGCATCGTACGGTTCGTCGGCGTAGCCCCAGAGGTCAGCCTTTTCACGGGCGATTTCTAGCAAAGTAGCCAGATGCGGC
>CANBTO010000274.1 GCA_947372405.1 Verrucomicrobiaceae bacterium | reverse complement strand
CGCAATACAGCAGACGATTGTCTCCGGAAATCGATTCTAATGGCATCCGCCAGCTACTTTGAACGGCAAATGACCGAAAATGTCATAAATTTTGTCGCAATGGTAACTTCGGCAGACCATGTCCTCACACATCTCGTCAGATCAAAGGTGGTTAGCAGGCAATACCACACTTGGTTTGACTGGGACAAAAAGAATGCCAATGGCTTTTTCGCTATGTTCGGTCCACGATTTCAAACTCGTATGAAGGAAATCGTTGCCGCAGACGAGGATCTGAAAGAATCTATCCAAGCTTTTTTGGAGGTTGGCAATGAGCGAAATCGCCTAGTTCATCAAGATTTCGGAAGTTTCTCGCTCGAAAAGACCTCTGAGGAAATCTATGATCTGTACACGAGAGCGCTGAAATTCGTCGAATGGTTCCCGAGCGCAATAGCTGGATTTGTGGCATCTGCAACGCCTGAAACCTCAACGTTAGAGGAAGCCCCGACTGATAAGCCCACGGATGATTGATTGCATGGGGTCAGATTGCTCCGATTTACATCCTCTCCCGGTGCAACGCCTCCAACACGGCTTGTGGGTGCCAGGAGAAGAGATGGATTGATCAATGACGATTGGCGATCCGTCTTCGCGAGGCTTCGGCGGGACGAGTATTTGATTTTTGATTGGAAGTGGATGGGGTCAGAGCACTCCGAATCACAGCACCGATGCAACTCCTCACAGCACGGCTTGCGGGTGGGCGAGAAGATATCGATTGATGAATGAGGATTGACGAGTTTTGATTTTTGATCGGAGGAGAAAGGAAGAGCAAATCGCCGTTTCGTCAGTTCAAAAATCCGAAATCCACAAATCGGCCGAAGGCTTGTAGGCCGATTGGACAGGCACGAACGTGCCGTGCCCTGCAAGGGTTCGGAGCCGTGAGGCGGCTACGAATCAATCATCAATCGTCAATTTCTTGATCTTCATCACCGATGCAGCGCCTCCAACACCGCTTGCGGGTGGGATTCCGCGACACGCAGCAGCGCGCGGGCGGTGGGATGAAGTGCCGAGTGATCAGTGCGAAGTGATCAGTGGGAAGAGGGTGCGCCTGAGTCTCCCGGGGGTGCGCCTGAGTCTCTCAAGGGTGTGCATGAGTCTCCCGGGGGTGTGCATGAGTCTCCCGGGGGTGTGCATGAGTCTCCCGGGGATAAGCCTGAGACTCCCGGGGATAAGCCTGAGTCTCCCGGGGATAAGCCTGAGTCTCCCGGGGGTGCGCCTGAGGGGTTCAGTTTCCCGGCGTCCGCACGTAGGAACCGGACGAGCCGTGCGGAGTGATCGGCCAATTGTCGGTGCGGAACGGGAAGGCGGGCAGTTCGTGGCCGTTCATCAGTCCGCCGATTGGCAGGTTGGACGAGGCATAACGGACGGCGACCGGATGAGGCACGGCCTCGCTCCAGACCACGAGTTGCGCGCGCTTGTCCTTTGACTGGGAGATGAGGGCGTGCGCGTTTTGAAACACCTTGTCTTCTCCCGCCACGACGAATCCGACATCGACGTCCTTGTTGAGCCGCAGGCCTTGGTCGCTGCTTGTCTTGAAAGTGACGATGGCTTTGCCTCCCACAAATTCACAGCCATCGAAAACCGGACCATGCCACTCGATAGGTTCTTTGCCACGGTAAACCTCCGCCAAGGCCCAGCGGGCCGAGCGTTCGCCGACAGGCTGTTTGTTGGCCGGGTGGATGTTACCGTCGGAGTTCGTGTCGAAGGTGACAATGAGTCCGGTGTGAGGAGTGCTTTGCCAGACGTCGAACTGAACCTCCCGGACGATGTTGCAGTGGTGGTTCATATCATACTCCATCGACCGGCGGTTGCTCCATCCGGCGATCTGGATGATGCCGAAGGGCATGTCCGGATCGCCAAACGCGGCGCGCCAGTCGGAGATGACGGCGGTGAACGCGCGGCGAAACGGTTTCCAACCCGTGCCGAACGAATTGTTTTCTCCCTGATAGAAAAGCGCGCCGCGGATGGTCATGCCGGCGAATGGTGCGAGCGAGCCATTGAACATGCCGCCTGGCTGGTGGCCGGTGGCCGGATCGGTGTAATTTTTAGGATTCGGCCGGCCGGGTGCCCGCTCGCCCTTGGCTTTGGCGGCTGCACTATCCTTCTCCCATTCCGCGAGTTCCGCGGCGAAGAGTTTTTTCGCACCTTCCTCGCCACCGCTGTCCTTCCATTCCTTGAGCTTCGCCTCAAACGCATCGATTTCCTCCCGCATCTCGGGAATTTCAGCCGCGGACTGCTTCGTGCACCAGTTCTGGGCGAGGGTGCCTCCCCATGAGTTATCGATAATGCCGACGGGAACCTTGAGGTTCCATTGCAGGCGGCGGGCGAAATAGTAGCCGACCCCGGTGCAGTTTTCCACTTGTGCGGCGGTGGCGGCCCGCCAGTTGCCCGTGGAGTCGGTGGGGCTTACCACCGGGAAATCGCTCTGCGGCATGATGTCAGCCACCTTCGGCAGCCGGATGAATCGGATCGCCGGATAATTGGCCGCCGCCAGTTCGACGTCGGCCTCAAGAGTGCTGCTCAGCGGACGTTCCATGTTGCTTTGGCCGCCGCATACCCATAGCTCGCCGACCAGGATGTCATTGAGTGTCACCTTTTGATCGCCAGTCTGAACCACGAGGCTTTGCGGAGTGAAGGAAGCGTTCATCGCGTCCAACTGCGCGGTCCATTTCGAGTCTTCCGCGGCGATGGCCGACTTCGTCTGGCCCGCGAATTGGATGGTGACTTGCGCTTTGGGTTTCGCCCATCCCCAGATGGTGACGGGTTTGCCTTGTTGAAGCACCATGCCATTTCCGAAAATATGGGGCAGGTGGAGATCGGTGGCCGGGGCGGCCATTCCAAGCGTGACGGAGGCCGCGAGCGTTAGAATAAATGAAACCGCCCGGGTGGGAAATTTGAGATGCATGGTGGGTTTGATCGGTGTTGGTCCGCCGGGAATTTTCAGGCGAGGTCTTCGGGACGCCAGCCTTTGCGGGCGGTCAGCTTGATGAGCTTGGCGGCCTCGGGATTGCCGGTGATTTCCATGGTGGCGGGGTTCCACTTGATGGACTTGCCGGTGCGGATGGTCAGCGAGCCCAGCAGGATGGCTTCCGTCAACGGACCGGAGTAGCTGAAGTCCGAACACGATTTGGTACCGTTGCGGATGGCCTCGATCCAGTCGCGGTGAATCCCCTGGGTCCGTGGCAGCGTCTTGGCCACTTGCTTGTCGCCGCTGGCCCGGTAGTCGTCCCACTTCTGTTTCGGATAGAGCCGCGGGCTGTCCGGGCGCATGCCTCCGTGGCAGATGCCGCCCTTTTCGCCGATCATGATCATGCCTCCCTCGCCACCCGGGGCGCCATAGTCATAGCCGGCCGGGGCTTCCGGAACGCTGGGGCCCTCATACCATTTCACCCGCACCGGCGGCTTGTTGCCCCGCGCGGCAAAGTTGAAGCTAACCACCGAACCGAAGGCGGTGTGGATGGGATTGACCTCGCCGTGCATCTCGACATCCACGGTTTCGGGCGCGCCCAGATCCAGCGCCCAATAGGGGGTGTCGATGGTGTGGCAACCGATGTCGCCGAGGCCGCCGCAGCCGAAATCCCACCACGGGCGCCATGTCGTCGGGTGGAAGAACTTGCTGAAATGGACCTTCTTTTCGACAGGGCCGAGCCATAGATCCCAGTCCATGCCTTCCGGAACTGGCTCTTCCTCGGGAAACTCGGTTTTCAAGATGCCGTTGAAGCCCCATCCGCCTTTCGGCCGGTCGGTCCACGTGATGACTTCCCTCACCTCTCCTATCAGACCGGCCTGATACCACTCCTTGATCAATCGCGCACCTTCAGAGGCGTGGCCCTGATTGCCCATCTGGGTGACGAGCTTTTTCTCGACGGCGAGTTTCTGCAGTGCGCGGGCTTCCCACAGCGAATGCACGAGGGGCTTCTCGACAAAAACGTGCTTGCCCATGCTCATTGCCAGGTAGGCGATGGCGAAGTGCGTGTGGTCGGGCGTGCCGACGCCCACGGCGTCGATCTTGTCGCCCATTTCCGCGAGCATGATGCGGAAGTCCTTGTAGAACTTCGCTTCGGGGAATTTCTTCTGCATTTTTGGCCAGCAATTCGGGTCGCAGTCGCAGAGGGCGACGATGTTGTTGCCATTGGCGCAACCCATGAGGTCGTGCCCGCCCTGGTTGCCGAAGCCGACCCACGCGAGATTGAGCTTCGCGTTGGCCCCGGCCACCGGCTTGGCGAGAATCAGCGGCGCGGCGAACGGAATCGCCAGGGTGGCGGCGCTTTGCTTGAGAAAGCTGCGTCTCGTGGTGGTGCGAATGGTGTCGTTGCTCATGATGACTGGTTTGTGAACTTGCCGTGGATACTTGCTGTGTGGCTCAGTCTTTCAGACAACTCTCACGGTCGCTTTCTTTTGAACATTCCCTAATTGGTCATCCCCGTGCCCGGCATCACTACCGTCACTGCCACCGGAACCGCCGCAGCAAGCCTGTTCATGAGGGTGCAGATGACGGCAAATCGAATCATTGAAACCCATCCCAAACCTGTGATAAGTTCGCTGGAGAGCCTCCTTGATCCAAAAACCCGCGCCAGATTCCGACCCATGGAAACCATCCGCTCCACTCTCACTCGCCTCGCCATCGCGCTCGCGGGTCTGGCCGGCGCCGCCTTTCCGGCCAGCGCAGGATTGGTGCAGACGAAGGTCTTCAGCGCCACGGAACTGGCCTACTCAGCCGATGTCAGCACGACCGATCTCCTCACCGGTAAGACAGCGGACACCAGCTCAGGCGCTGCCTGGAATACCGGGAATGGTTCAACCGTAGCGGAATTGAATGACGGGATTCACGGTGGCAGCGGCACGCCCGTCGCGGGAACATGGACGAACGTGGGGGCGGTCGCCGTTTATAATCTCGGACCCGGTGCCAACAACCTGGGCTATGACCTCACCTCGATCCAGTCCATCGCGGCTTGGCTCAACGCGGGATTCGGTAACCAAGGCTACACGGTGGACGTTAAGCTCGTAGGCGCGACAAGCTACACGAACCTCGCAACGGTGGACTATCAGCCGCTTGGCATTAGTGCCGTCGGCGCGACCAAAGTCACCTTGACGGACACCACCGGCGTGCTCGTAACAGGGGTTGAATTTATCCGCTTCACGGCCAATCGGGTCAATGGAACCTCGAATTCCGGGGCCTTTGTTTTCCGCGAAATCGATGTGTTTGGCACGTCGAGCACCACGAGCAACATCGGCAGGCTCACGCTCAAATCCTCCGGCACTTCGCCCACGCCCGCCATCATCGGCTACAACCACGGCTATTTCACCCAAGGCGGCAACGCACGGGCGTGGTGGGAGTATGCCGGGGTCAACGGCGTGCGCATCTTCATCAGTCCTGCCAAGACCGAGCCTGCGGATGACCTGGCTCCCTGGGGCGACGGCGTTAGCAGCGATGCCACCTTCGAGAGCCGCAAGGCCGCATTGCGGGCGGACCCGCTCAACCCCGCCTACATCAACTGGACCTATTTCAACAGCAACTTCGCCGAATGGACCTATCCGTTGAGCCAATACCGCGACATGGGCCTCCAAATCATGGTGCAATGCTCGGCCACCGAAAGCCTCATCCCCATCACCAGTTCCTCCGACTACGCCGGTCGGTGGGAACTCTGGCAGCATTTCTACGCCTCCGCCTTTTACTACGCGCGCTACTACGATGTGACGCGCTACCAGATGTACAACGAGCCGGACTATCCCAGCTCCGGCGGCATCTCGCAAACGGATTGGCTGCTCCGGCTGCAACTGGCCTCCGATGCCATCCAGTGCGCCATCAGCGATGTGAACAGCCGCTACGGCAAATCGCTCCAGCCCAACGTCCATGCGCCTGTCACCTCCAGCTCGACCTACTCCCCTTGGGGCAATCTTGCGGTGGACAACCGCCATAAGAATTATCGCGGTACCGTATCCAATTCGTTCTGGAACATGCGCAGTTATGCCTATCATCAGTACAATGCAACGGCGAGTGACTATTACCATACCTCCTCCGACATGCAGAGTTCGATTGCCGCCGACATGACGGGCGAGACTCCCTTTCCGGTGTGCCTCTCGGAATTCAACGTCCACAACGCCTTCACCTTCGATTCCATGCCGGATACGCTGGACTATCCGGCGAAGTATGCTCGCTTCGGCGGGATTGTCTGCGAGCTGGCGAAGAGCGGCATGGGCAACATGTATTGTTTCAAATTTTCCCAGACTGACGACCCTTCCTACACGTATGGCGTGAAGAAGAACGGGATGCACTACGTCGACAATGACAATGCTCCAAACAACCATGGCGGCGTCACCAAGGCCGGTGAAGTCTATCGGCTTTTCACCAAAGGTCTCGCGCCGGGCCGGGTCATGAAGGATTACACCCGCGCCAGCGATGGCAGCATCGACGCGCTGGACCTGCGCGCCAGCTACGATGCCACCACCAAGAAATACTTCCTCTTCAGCGTCAACGAAACCTCCAGCAGCATCCCCATCTCGGTGGATACGTCGGCTTGGAATATTCCGATGAACAACCGCGTGCTTCTGGAAGAAGTCAGTGAGAGCCGCCACGGCGGCGGGCGCACTTGGGGCAGCGTGACCGCGGATAAAACACTCTTCGACGGCACCGTCAACCTGTGGCAGCAGCCCGCCAATACCGTCTGGTTGTGGACCATTCCCAGCAAAGCACAGCAAGCGGAGGAAACTGTCGCCGTCGCCGAGGATACGATGGTCAAGGACGGCTCCAATGCCGGCACCAACTATGGCAGCGCGACCACCCTAATCGTTCACAACGATC
>CANBTO010000273.1 GCA_947372405.1 Verrucomicrobiaceae bacterium | reverse complement strand
GAAGAGGGTCTTGTGGCCGGCGGGAGGCCATTGCTCGTAGAGCGGGCCTTCGACCTCGAGCCAGCGGTAGGCGACGCCGGGGGTACCGGACGGGGTCGCGAGCGGATTGTGGAAGTTGGGCGGGCGGGAACGGAAAAGCCGGGCGGCATCCGGGCCGATGGTTTCGCCTTTGCGGAGGATCGCCTCGATCTCGTTGACGGTGGGTTCGATGGTGACATCAAAGCCGCCGATTTTCCGCAGAGAGCGGGCACCGACCGCATAGATGGAGACGGGCTCGTCACGTTGGCCCGGGAAACAATGGTCGCGGTCGGGATTCCAATAATTTTTTTTCTCCGGCCCGGCCGTGAATGTCTGGGCACGGAGCCGGATCTTGTAGTGGCCGTCCATGGATGCCCTGAAGGCATTGAATCGGAGCTCGATGGGTTCGTAGTTGCTGGCGACCACGCCGATGGCTTCACGGTCGCGGATGTCCGGGTTCTTGTCGCCGACCGTGGGCGGCTCTTTCTTGCTGATCACATCAGGCTGGGCTTCCGTGCCCAGCAGGGGGAACGTTGCGCGCACCGCAGAGCCGTTGAATTCGTTGAAGAAGATTTTCCCGACCATCATCGACTGGTCGCGGGCGTAGTATCGTTTGACCGTTGCCTGCGGCTTGTCGGGCACGGTGGCAATCACATCCCTGAGCGCGATGTCCGCCGCCTGCATGTAGCGGGCAAGCTGGACATGGGAAATGTCGAGGGCGGATCCGGATTTGTTGAAGCGGTGCGCTTCGCCGTCCTCCGGAAGGACATCCCTGAGCTGGAGCCATGGCGCGTCAAGAAGATCGCGGACTGAGTTTTCGTATTCGAAGCGGTTCAGCCTGCGCCATGTCGAGCGGCCTTGTTTGGCGGCGCGGTCGTTGTCGGCGGCGATGAGGGATTTGGAAAGGGTGCCGAGGAAGGCGGAACTCTCTTCTGCTGGCGGGGTGTCCTTTTTTTTCGGCGGCATCTCACCATTTTTCAGCCGGTCGTGGACTTTGATCCACTCCGCCATGGTGTCCGGATTGTTGAGATCCGAGGACATTTCCTCAAGGTTGAGCCCGCCTTTTTTAGTGGTGCTGTCGTGACAGTCGTAGCAATGGTTCCCGAGAAAAGGCACCAGGGCATCATCCGGATGCGGCGCCGCTTCGGCATTGGAGAGCGCAAGACCTGAGACGGCAAGCAGTGCTGCCAGCTTCCAAGGACAAGAACTCGTGGGTGGAAAAAGCGCAGCCATCTGGAAATTCAGCTGCGACTACGAGTTTGAAGGAAGCCTTCTTGCTTTTGGGGGGATCAAGGCTCATTTCGGCTGCCCGCCCCCGACGGAGCGCTGACTTCAGTCGGCGAGTCCAGCGGCACCGGATTCTCTTGCCGGCTGAAGCCGGCGCTCCGTTGCAGAGCGGCGCTTCATCCCGAGACATTCCGGACAGGCCTGTATTTAACCTGGCCAAACTGGAAGTGATGCTTGTCGGGACTGACCCTTTTTACGCCTCACTGATTATCGTCCGCGGCGTCACGTGCCGCTGCGAGTTTTTGTTCGTGATCGGCCTCAGCGATTCCCGCCTGCACCAATCGCTCTCCGACACTCCTTCCTTCTTCATCCTCGTTGTCATCGAATTCCACCGCAGCCTCCTGGCCGGGCGTTCCCGGGATTGGGTTCCAGCGATCCGATTCAGGCAGGGATTCCAAGGATGCCGGTTCATCGCCGCTCGTCAGTTCCAGCTCCGCCTCGTCCCAATCGGCTTGGGATGCATTCTCCGCCGCCCGGCCATCGATCACCGCCAGTTCGGAAGCGCGGTTTTGAATCATCTCATCGCTGATCGTTCCGACGCCGTTTCCATGGATCATGATCGCGCCTTCATGCAGTGGTTTTGTATTCATTCGTTCACCTTTCCCTAACAAAACATGAAGCATGTCCCGGAATGGAGCAATGGGGAGAAACCCTACATCCGGTTCCCGCGTGGCCATGCATGTAGCGATGCGCACGCGGAGGAGTCCGGGAAACGGGGTCAGGCAGATGATGTCAGGATGCAAATCTTGGAAAATCCAGCCTCTTTCCCAGCCTTCCGGCATGCCACGGAGTTTGCGACTCGAATATCCCGGTGCCTGTTACCACGTGATGGCGCGTGGCAACCGGCGTGAGACTGAATCCGCAGGTAGGGTTCGACCCCATTGAAGCGATTCCGGCAAAGCGCTAGGTTCTACACATGAATCCCCTGTTACTTATACTTGTACTTCTTCTTTTGTTCGGCGGTGGCGGCTTTTACTTCGGTGGCCCCGCAATCGGAGGAGGAGGCTTTGGCCTGGTTCTCGTGATCTGCCTCATCGTCTATTTCTTGGGAGGTTTCCGTGGGAAATCCTGAACGGCAAGCGATCAAAGTGGAGGACTGAAGACCCGGCACAAACGATGCGTTTTTGCATCGCATTGGCGTGGTAAACCCAAGGACCACTAGCGGCATCAAACTGTCGAAAAACAGCGTCAACCCATCCATCGATGAACCACAACAGCCCAAACGCCGCCGCGTCATCCGTGCGTACCGGGCAGGGTTCCACCCGGCTTTCGCGGGAGGAATTCGGCAAGCGCTATCAAATGCAGTTTTACGATCCCGCGTTCAACGGGGCGGCGGCGGAAATCGAACACCTGACAGAAATCGCCTGGGAGGCCTATCAGGATGGTCGCAAGAGCGCGCGGACCCGAAGCGCCGGCCCGGAATTCGCGGACCCGGCGCAGGAGCTGTCCGTGGAATGGTTGCAGACCCGGGAGAACATTCGCAAGGCGGAGAGGCTCCAGAACAGTGACGAAGAGCAACCGCGGATTTTGGTGATCTGTGCCTCACCTCGCACGGACGAGACGTGTCCCAGTGAAATGTCCAAGACCTTTCGGATCGCGACCGCCGTCTGCGAGCAAATCGAGAAGGCGGGAGATTTCACGACGGACTTTCTGGATCTGAGTCATTTGAGCTCCGAATACGGACGGAAGATTTTTCCGTGCAAGGGGTGTGTCTCCACGGCGATGCCACTGTGTCACTGGCCGTGTTCCTGTTATCCGAACCATGCGCTCGGCCAGGTGCACGATTGGATGCACGATTGGATGCACGAAATCTATCCCCGGTGGGTGGCGGCGCACGGCGTGATGATTGTCACCCCGGTGCATTGGAATCAGGCACCCAGCGGGTTGAAATTGATGATGGACCGGTTGGTGTGTGCCGATGGCGGCAACCCGGATCCCACGACGTCGGATGGCAAGGATCCCGCCAAGGCCAAGGCGCTGGAGTTGGCGGGTTGGCCCTATCCGAAGCATCTCGCCGGACGCATTTTCGCGTCAATCGTCCACGGTGACACTGAAGGGGCGGACGCCCTGCGCCACATGCTTCACGACTGGCTGACTGCCATGGGCTTGGTCTCCGCCGGAGCGACCGCCGAGTTCGATCGATACATCGGTTACTACGAGCCTTATGCCACCAGTCACGACGCGCTGGATCGTGACACGGCGTTCATGCAGGAGGCGAAGAACGCCACCACAACGCTGATGGAAGCCGTGAGGGAGATGCGACGGGGGAGGCGGACACCCGGGGACGACCTGGATACGCCAAGGCCGAAATAGGGATGGCGCTGGCCGGATCTATCAGAATACCAGCATGAACGACTACGCCTGACATCGAAGGGGGCAGTCCCGACAGTGGCTGTGCGGCAACATCACCGGTTCTGAGGTTGATTCATGGCGGATGCGCTGTATGCGCATCCGCCTGAGCAGGGCTTGGTTGTGGTATTCAGATGGATTGATTCAGAAACACCACTCATTCATTTGCAGAAGATGTTGAGCCCCTTGCCGGTTTCCAGGAAGGTTTTCAGGCTGGACAGCACGCGTGGCCACCCACCGGAAACTTTCTTCACCATCGTCGAGCCGTCTTTGAAACTTCCGTGAGTCACGGTGAGGCAAGTCATGTCCTCCATCGCTTCGAGCTCAAACGTGACGCGGGATTTGTCCTTGAGATCGTCCGGATCCGCCCAGGACAGCACGAGGCGTTTGGGTGGCGTGCTTTCCAGGACCTTGCCGGTGACCCAGACTTCGTTGTCGGGATTGTGGTGTTCCCATTTCGAGCCCTTCTTCCAATCGGAGACATTCGTCATGTTTCCCCAATATTGACGGGTGAATTCGGGTTTCGTGATGGCCGCCCACACTTCTTTCGGCGTGGTGCGGATATAGCTGGTGTACACTAACTTTGGCTTTGTCATAACGTCATCCTTTCTTTTTGGTTTGGTTGGTTTCGAGACCTTTTTTCAAATCGCTCAAGGCCTGGAGGCGATGGCGTTCGTATTTGCCAATCCAGCGCTCTGAGATCTCGTGAATCGGCACCGGATTGAGATAGTGCAGCTTCTCGCGCCCGCGCCAGACGACGACGACGAGGTTCGCCGCCTCCAGCAACAGGAGATGCTTGGTGACAGCCTGCCGCGTCATGTCGAGGTGTGCGCACAGTTCGCCGAGCGTTTGCCCGTTGTTTTTGTGCAACTGGTCGAGCAACGCGCGCCGGCTTTCGTCCGCCAAGGCTTTGAATACCGCATCCATCTCGCGCCAATAAATGCAACCAATTGGTTGCATGTCAAGCACAGGTTTTGAGGGTGCATCCGAGTCGCCGCCGTAGTGCCGTGAGCGCCTTTCCGTGACAAATGGAGACAGAGGGGCAGGCATCGGATTTCTTTTTCTTCCAATCACCCTACTTCACCCACCAGATTGGCGCGTTATGAAAATCAACCCGGTCATCTCACTGCCTTTACGGTCCATCGCCATCCTGGCGGTCCTGACATTCCTGTTTTCCTCCTGTTGCACCAAGGCGCAACCCAGGTTCTGGAAGGTCCGCGACACCAAAAGCAATGGCACGGCCTATACGGTGGACACGCTTGCCGTTCCCACCAGTTCCCTTGGCCAGCGCGACATCCGGTATGTCGATTCTTCCGGAAAATATGTGAATGTCGGCAGCTCCAAGGTGATTTCCCGGATGTCCGAGCAGGAGTGGAAGCGTGCCACCTCCGGTGCCGGATACTCCCTTTGGTATTGCGGCCACTGCCATGGCTGTTGGGCGAAGACACGGGAACGCTGAGACGGCTGAGTTGATGTAGTTTCAGATCGAGGAAAGCGACTGCGCAAACTCGATGACTCGCTCTCCCCATCATGGAGATCGGTCTCCCGCGCGTGAAGAACCCGGAGACCTGCGGATTTCCGGGTGACGGAAAATTTCACCACTTTTTTGTCCTCGTTGGCTTGGTTCGTTCGTCTTTGTTTTGACTCGCATTTCCAATTTGTTCAGTCTGCCAATCAATCATCAATCCGACGGAAGCCGGGCTTATAGGGCATCGTGCGGACCTGCCGCACTACCATCCGTTCTTGCGGAAATTGAAGCTACCCGGCAGCCGGGTTGTCCGAGTGGATCCGGCGGATCTCCAGTAGGGTTACACCCTATTGAAACAAGCCTGATGTCGCCATAATGTCTTATAGTTCAACCGTCAGGAGCTGTGTATCTGATCTGATGTTGCGCTGAAGCAGTGAAATGCCAACTACTAAAATAAGATCATGAACCATTCGGAAAGGGTTCGCATCAACGTTAATGACACCGGCGGGTGATAATCCGGTTATGAGCCAATCCACAAACACCCCTCTCACCTTCATCGCCAAGGAGAAACTGGGCAAAACGGCACGTCAACTCTGGCTAATCACCAAGGCGTTCTTCCGCTCGGAACGAAAAAGCAAAGCGAATGGCCTGTTGATTCTGTTGCTCGCGCTATCGGTCGCTTACGTCGGCATCACGGTGATAACCAGTTATGTGGGTCGCGATCTTTTCACGGCCATCGAGAGGAAGGATTCCCATGCCTTTTGGATGGCGCTGTGTTGGTACGGCGGCACCTTTGTTTTCGCCATCCTGCTCAATGTTTACTCTCGTCTGGCACAGCAAACGCTCGCATTGCTGTGGCGCGAATGGATGGCACAACATCTGATCAAACGCTACTTCAACAACCGCGCCTATTACCGCTTGCGAGGTTCCGAGAGCATTGACAACCCGGATCAACGCATCAGTGAGGACGTGCGCAACTTCACTCTCGATTCTCTCAGTTACGCGCTTATCGGGATCAATTCGGTCATGACCCTGGTGGGATTCCTCGGCGTGTTGTGGAGCATTTCCAACCTGCTCGTGGGTGTCGCCCTGGTCTACGCGGCAGTCGGCACCTTCATGTGCTTCGTTATCGCCCGTAGGCTGGTCGGCCTGCACTATGACAAGTATCAAAAAGAGGCCGACTTCCGATACGGCCTGGTACGCGTCCGCGACAATGCCGAGTCGATCGCTTTCTATCGCGGTGAAAAACGCGAACACCTCGATCTTGTCAACCGCCTCGGTTCGGTGGTTGCCAACATGCGCAGCATCATCTTGTGGAACCGCAACCTGGGCTTTTTCCGCAACAGCTACAATTCCGTCGCGCTGATCGTGCCGATCCTGATCGTGGCACCCATGTTCATGAGCGGTAGGATGCCGTTCGGGGTGGTGAGTCAAACACTCGTCGCGTTCGCACAAGTGCTCGGCGCGGTATCGATCATCGCTGACAACTTCGAAGGCCTCAGCGCTTATCTGGCAGGCATTCAGCGTCTCGGGATCCTGTGGGACGACCTCGCTGATTTCGATGCCGAAGAGGAACGCAGCGCCCGCGAAAGCAAAAACCAACTGGATGAAACCAGCACCATGGTGAGGCTTGACAAGCTCACCGTGCTCACCCCGGACCGGAGTAAAATTCTAGCGAAGGATTTATCCTTCGAGTTGCGACCCAACCAGAGCCT
>CANBTO010000272.1 GCA_947372405.1 Verrucomicrobiaceae bacterium | reverse complement strand
GAAGTAGTCGGGGTTCTCGAACTCCTCCTCGGCATTGAGGTGGTAGAGCGAGCCCATGAACTCGTCGAAGCCGTGCGCGGTCGGCAGGTGCTCGTCGAGATCGCCGAGGTGGTTCTTGCCAAACTGCGCGGTCATGTAGCCCTGGCCTTTGAGCAATTGGGCGATGGTCACGTCGCGCGCCTGCAAGCCTTCCTTCGCGCCGGGCAGGCCGACTTTCAACATGCCGGTGCGGAAGCCGGACTGGCCGGTGATGAAGCATGAGCGACCGGCGGTGCAGCTTTGTTGGCCATACCAGTCGGTGAAGTTTGCGCCCTCCTTCGCGAGGCGGTCGATGTTGGGGGTCTTGTAACCCATCATGCCCTGGTTGTTGGCGCTGATGTTCCAGTAGCCGACGTCGTCGCCCCAGAGGATGAGGATGTTCGGTTTCTTTGCCGCCGCATCGGCGGGTTGAACCGCACAGAGCAGTGCGGCGGCGGCAGTCAGAAGCGACAGGCCGAAGGTGGTTGTTTTCAATTTCATGTTGGATGCTTGCTATGGTTCTTGCTCACGGTCTCTCGACGGTGACGGCCACCGCTTCCGTCTGGCGGATGGTCACGCTGTCGCCGACTTTCACTTTGTTGAGGTCGATATGATCACCCACCTCGAGGGTTTCGGATTTGCCCTCTTTCGTGATGAAGGTGACCTTGCGGGTGGTGGAGTCGATGGCGGTGATCCTGACGGTGGCGCGCACGGTGTCCGCCATGACGACGCCGGGCTTGGTGCCCAGCGGTGCGAGGGCGACGGCGGTGGCACCTGAGGCTCCGGGAGTCTTTCCCTTGTCGAGATAGGCGGCGATTTGCTCGGTGACGACGACGTTGACGCGGTCGTTGATGTGGATCTGGCTGAAGTTCCGCACCTCCGGGCCGCACTTGACGGTCTTGCGGCTGCCGTCTGAGAGAGTCAGCTTGATCTTGCGGGTGCTGGTGTCGATGGCGGTGACGGTGGCGCTGGCCTTGAAGGTGTCCACCACGGTGGTGCTGGTGGAGGTTTTCCTGACGCTGGTGCTCTGCTCACCGGGGATGGAGGAAGAGCAGGAACTGATGGCGAGCATGACTGCGGGCAGCAGGGCGAGGGCGGTGGTTTTCATGGATTTGGTTTTGATAGACAGGTTGATGGTACTTTTTTCCGACGGCTCAATTTGGAAAGTCAGACAGCCGCTGGAAAGACAATTTCTCGGGCGGGCGGGATTCGTGCGGATTACGACAGGATTTTCGCAGAGATGAGTCCAGTGGTGGTCTTACGCGGGCATCGCGGCCGGGGGCAGCGGGAGCAAACGCCGCATCGTGCTGTTAGCTTGGCGCTGTCGCCGATCATGGGACTGTGAGTCCACTGTCCACGACCGGGGAAATTTCCGATGGCGTCTGCAACCATTTCCGCGGGCAGGAACATTCCGCATTACCGGAATCCCATCATCGAAGACCTCTGCGGGAACCTCGCCCGGCAAAGCACATCAACCGCGGATGGATGATACCAAAGTATATCATTTTCCATCTAAAAAAGCGTCACTTTTCCATTGCCATCTAGCCGAAGGTTTGATCATAACTTTCCCAATCATGATGGTAGATCCATCACTCCCGTCCGCGTCTCACGGTGCCCTCCACATCCGTCGTTTTGGGGTGGGTGAGACTCACGCAGCCCTCCACGTCCGTCGTCTTGAGGTGGGTGAGATTCCAGGTAACCTCCACGTCCGTCGTCGTGAGGTGGGTGAGATTCCAGGTACCCTCCACGCCCGTCGTTTTGAGGTGGGTGAGACTCGCGCAGCCCTCCACGCCCGTCGTTTCGAGGTGGGTGAGACTCACGCAGCCCTCCACGCCCGTCGTTTCGGGGTGGGGGAGACTCACGCCGCCCTCCACGCCCGTCGTTGCGGGGTGAGTGAGACTCCCCCGTCTCCATAAGCCTTTCATTTCCAGCATGCTGAAACCAAAACGCAACCAAACCCCAACCAAAAACACAACACCATGGCCTCAAACCCCACCCCACGCGCCCTCGACGAACTCATCGCCGCCGGCGAAGATCTCTGCGACGGACTCACCGAGCACGCCGTCGCCATCAACGTCAAACAAAACACCTTCGCCGCCACCCGCGCCGATCTTGACGCCCTGCTTGCCGCCCGCAACGCCACCCAAGCCGCCGACGGTGCCAAACCCGACGCCTACACCCAGCTCCGCACCGCCGAGAGCAATGCCAAAGGCTTCCTCGCCCGCGCCATCAAGCTCTTCTCCATCACCCTGGGCGACCAATGGAGCGACGCCTGGCTCGCCACCGGCCTGCCCGACCACAAAGTCGGCATCCCCGGCACCCAGGACGCCCGTTTCGCCGCCACCGGCTCCATCCGCGCCTACCTCGCCGCCAATCCCTCCATGGAAAACGCAGACCCCAACGTCAACGTCACCGCCGCCCTCGGAGACACCCTCTACGAAGCCTTCTCCGACAAACGCCACGCCGTGGACAACGCCGTCTCCGCCTGCGCCGATGCCCACCGCACCCTCGACGAGAAAAAACTCAAATTCAGCGAGCGTTACCGCGCCACCATCGAAGAACTCGACAAACTCCTCTCCGACGACGACCCCAAATGGTATGACTTCGGCCTCCACCGCCCCTCCGATCCCTCCGTGCCCGGCGTGCCCTCCAACGTCCACGCCACCCCGCTGAGCGGCGGCCACGTCCTCGTCGTCCTCGCCGGAGCCCGCCGCGCCAACTCCTTCGATTACTATAAAAAAGTCATCGGCACCGATGCCGCGCCCGTGAAAGTCACCAACAGCCCCGCCACCCAATACACCATCGACAACCTCCCCGCAGGCAGCACCGTCGAAATCACCGTCACCGGCGTCAACGCCGGCGGCGAAGGCCGCCCCAGCACCCCCGTAACCGTCGTCGTGGCCTGACGGAGGCGTGTCGGCGTTCCGCAGGAGGTGCCCTCTCCGCCAGTGATGCCATCATTGTGCCATAAACCCCATCCCATCCACCCCAGCGGCCCCGGACTCCCGGGGCCGTTTTGTTTTCATGTCGAAAGGCGCTGTAGCGGCAATCGAAGCGCAGCGGAGATGGAGGGCCTTGCTCAACTCAATCACGCCTTCAATCTGTGACCGTCTCAAGTTGCGAAGGTGAAAGCCAGCGACAGGCTTTTTCGAAGCGCATCGGTTACAGATGCAAGCTAACAGGTTGTGGTTCACCCGTCGTCCGACCTTGGTCCTACAGTCTTCTGTTTCCGCTTGTTTGAGGATCAGGCTTTGGGGAAACTGCGGTGTCCGGTCGGGCTGTGCCGTCCGATCATCCTCCATCCGCCATGAAGAACCCGTCACGTCTGATTCCGCTGCTCGCCCTGACCTGTCTGTCGCCATGCACCGCTTTCGCCCAATCCGGCGAGACGGTGACGGACGAGGATCTCCTGCTTGCCCGCAACCCGGTCATCATCCGCGACCGTTTGCGCCTGGGAAACGAGTTCACCGATGCGGGCGCTGGCGGCAACAGGGACAAGCTGATCCTCTCCGCTATCTATGGCTTCGGTTTCAACGGCCATGTCAAGGATTACGCCGTGGGCTTCGAGCTGCCGTTCCTGAACTATAACCCGAAGGGGGGCGACAGCGACTCGGGACTGGGCGACCTGAAGCTGCGATGCGGGCACTTGTTCATGGATGATCCGAAAGGCTGGCGCAGCGGATGGTTTTTCGACACCGAGTTCGACACCGCCGCGGATGGCGTAAGGGCCATCGCCAACCAGCGGACGCAGATGGCCTTCGGCGGTGGCGCGGCTTATCCGCTCTGGAACAACTTCGTGCTCAGCTCGACGCTGCAATACGGCTGGTCGATTGATGAAGGGGAAACCACCGGCAGCAAGAGCGAGTGGGAGGCGCACATGACCGCCACGTATAAATTAACGGACCGCGTGGCCCTCAGTCTCGATTACAAGGGAGTCGTCAACATCATTGCGGATTCGAAACTGTTCCACACCTTGGAGCCGAGCATTGGCTGGTCTCTCGGCGCGAAGAAGGACATCGGCCTGTATGCCTCCGTGGAGCTGCCATTGAACGATGCCGGAACCAACTGGACCGCCAAGGGCGGGGTGACCTGGTTTTTCTGATAGAGCAAGCCGACCTTGTGCCATAAGCGCTCCCGGATGAGAACCACGCAAGGTGTGGAAAGAATCGGCTGGACCTAACCGGATGGATTTGAACAGAAGGCAACGGAGGTAACAGAGGCCAGGTGTTTTGGTTCCTTGACTGCTGGTTGTCGTGGACCGTCATTCGGGTCCGCTGGTTCTCTGTTTTCTCTGTTAGCTCCTGTTCCCCAGTCTTCCTTTCCTGCTGAAAAGTTGAAGCATGTAAAGTCCGGAATCACCGTCTCTTCGTGGAGTAGCGTGCTTTCAACTCCTGTTGGCGGGGTCAGCGGCCGCCGTGGAGCGGCAGGGTGAGTGTGAACTCGGCGCCTGCGGATTGGGTGTTGTGCGCCTCAAGCGTGCCGCCGTGGGCCAGTGCGATGCGGCGGCAGATCGCGAGTCCCATGCCGAGGCCGACGGCGCGCGTGGTGTGGAACGGCTCGAAAATCCGGTCCATGTGCTCCTGCGGAATGCCGTCTCCATGATCCATCACCCGCACCGTGACGGACTGGCCGCTGGTGCTGGTGCGGATGACGATCCGCCGCCGCTCGGGCGGGATTTCATCCATGGCGTGGACGGCATTGAGAATGAGGTTGGTGAGGAGTTGCTGGATCTCCGTCCGTGCGACTCTGATCCGGGGTTGCGTGGGATCGGTTTCCAACTGCAATCCGACACTTGCACGTGCCAGTTCCGCGCTCAGGAAAGCACCGGTTTCCTTCAGCAGCTCGTTGATGTCCTGAAGTTCATGCGGCGCGGGCGTGTCGGAAATCATGGAGCGCAGGTTCCGGATCACTCCGTCCGCGCGTTTGTCGTCGCGGATGATGTCGTCGAGGATAGCCAACAGTTCGTCGGACTTCGCTTCGCCTTGAAGGAGGAAGCGTCGCGCCGCCTGTGCGTTGCTCAGGATGCTGGTGAGTGGCTGGTTGATTTCATGGGCGAGGGTGGCGGCGGCTTCACCGAGCGCCGAAGCTTTCGCCGCGCGCCGGATTTCCATGCGGAGCTGGTCGGCGCGTTGCTCGGCGCGCTTGCGGCAGATGACATGGCCGAAAATCCCGGCGACATGTGCAAGGCTTGAGATCTCCTCCACCGTCCAGTCCCGCTCCTTGCTGACCATGGAGAATGTGATCGCGCCGAAAGTCACGCCGTCCGAGCTGAGGGGGAAGACGGCGTAGGATTTGGTGCCCTGTGCGCGCAGGGCCTCCACGTCCCTCGCCGCTTCCGGTGGCAGGTTTGCGAGGTTTGAGACATGAAAGGATTCCCCTCTGCGGACCTTTTCCGCCGTCCACGGGAGCTGGCTGTGTTTCGGGAAATTCCTGCGCAGCGGAACGTATCCGGGTTTCTGCCAGAAATGGGTGAGAGTGAACGCCTCGCTTTCTTCCGTGGACTGCCAGAGCGTGGATCGGTCCGTACCCAGTATTTCGCAGACCATCCGTTGGGTGTTCTCGATGGCTTGGTCCATCTGACCGGGCTGGTGGGTGGTCAAACCCGCGGAAACCTGTGCCAGCAGGTTATGGCATTGGAGTCCGGTGGCAGGGATGTGCCCGCTCTCAGTCATGAATGTTCGGGAGGAAAGAAGGATGAGGACTCCGCGTGCTGGACCAGCCTCACGAGGTCCGGCACCGACATGCAGCGGGTCTTCCGCATCACCCGGCCGCGGTGGATCTTCACGGTTTTTTCGGCGATGCCGAGTTGCGCCGCGATCTGTTTGTTGAGCAAGCCGGAAACCACGCCGCGCATCACTTCGAGTTCACGCTGGGTGAGAGACGCGATGACCGTTCGGGCGGACTCCTGTTCGACACGCAGGCGGCAGGTTTGCCGCGCACGTTCCAGCGCGCACGCTACGGCTGATAGAAGCGTCTCCTCGTCCACCGGCTTGGTGAGGAAGTCCACCGCTCCGGCCTTCATCGCCTTCGCGCAGGTAGGCACGTCCGCATGGCCTGTGAGGAAAACGATCTGCTCGCCGCGGTTTGCGAGCACCGCCTGGAGCGCCAGTCCGTCGATGCCGGGCATCTGCATGTCCAGAACGAGGCAGGTGGGCCCGGCATGCTCGCCGTGAGCAAGGAAATCCCCGGCGGAGGCGAAAGCCGCCACCTTCAGGCGCGCGGAGCGGAACAAGCGCTCGAGACTGCGCAGCACCGCCTCGTCATTGTCCACCAGGCAGACCAGTTCCCCGCTTTTTGGTAGCTCCCGCGCCGTGGTGGGATGATGGAGTTCGGATATCATGATTCCCTAAGTAGACACCTCATGCTTCATGCCTGCCGCTGATCCGTCAAGCAGGTTGACGGCTTAAAATAGGACCATGGTCTGATGGATAGCACTGCGGATTTGTGCAAAACATAAGCAGTATCGCTTAAAACCAAGGACGCCCGTGCCTGGTTGTTGGAATAGCCCATCATGCTGCTCGCCGTATTCATCGGTCTGCTCTTTGCCTACAGTCTTGTTTCGGCCAGGCTTGAGAAGACCGTTGTCACGGCACCCATCGTCTTCACCCTGGCGGGCATGGTGGTGATACGCGCGGTGGATACTGCGGCCGCCGTCACGAGCCCGACGACATTTCTGACGCTTGCGGAAATCGGGTTGGTGCTGCTGCTCTTCACCGATGCCAGCCGCACGGATCTCAGGATTCTGCGAGACATCCGCGAGCTGCCCGCGCGACTGTTGAGCGCGGGGATGCTGCTTACGATCCTGCTAGGAGCATTGGCCGCCAGACTCGTTTTCCCGAGGATCTC
>CANBTO010000271.1 GCA_947372405.1 Verrucomicrobiaceae bacterium | reverse complement strand
GGCCAATCGACATCGCGGAGGTGATCGAAACCGGATAGAAACGCGAGTTCCATGAACGAGGCCAACCCGGGAGGCCCATCCACGCGATAGATTTCCTGCGGTGATGCTGCGGTGACTTGCTTGATGACGCGGACTAGATCGCGCGGTGCGTCCGAGCGCAGTTCCAAGCGGACCGTATCGGCGAAGCGGCGGGCAGTTAGAACATCCTCCATTTCCCCTGCGAGATCCACGGCATCCTCGTCCTGGACTACGATGTCGCCATTGCGCGTGACCCGGAAGGCGGTGGTGGCGGTGACGGTTTCCCCCGGAAATAGCTGGCTGGCGTGGGTGGCGACGAGATCCTCGATCAGAACAAACGCGTGGCCATTGCCCTCGACCGTGACATTCACGCGGCGGCCGAGGATTTCCGGAATGGGGATAAGCGCGTGGCGGGTGGCCAGCGTTTCCGGGTCCAGCAGGGTGCAGGCGACGGTGATCTGAAGTGCGGGAACAATCGGCGGCGCACCATCCGGCTCGACCGCGAGCGGGGTGAGCAGGGGAAAAATCGAATCCTCGAACGCGGCCCCCATTTGCGCGGCCTGTAGGACCGTGAGCGCGTCCGGTCGCAACGGTTTGATACCGGCTTTTTCCAAGGCCGGGACGATCGTGTGGACCAGCAGGCTGTATTGGTCCGCGCTCATCTTGAGGATGCGCTGGCGGAGGGCGGTTAGATTTCGGGCGGGCGTCAGGCCCGAGGCGTCCGGCGTCTTGCGGCCGCTCCGGCGCATGAGCATCAGGCCACCGATGCGGACTTGGAAAAACTCGTCGAGATTGGACGCGGTGATCGCCAGAAATTTCACCCGCTCTAACAAGGGCAGATCGTCGCGCAGGGCTTCGTTGAGGACGCGTTGGTTGAACTCCAGCCAGGAGAGTTCGCGGTTGAGGTAGGGGGCGGACATGGGAGAGTATTGAAAGTTGATGGATAAGAATTGAGTGTACGATGAGGAAACCGCAATCCCTTCTTACTACCTACCGTTCAATCAGCCATGATTTATCTGTGTTAGGAAGTGTCGGATGGCTTTGCATGGAGCTTGATCCACAGGTAATCAAAGCCGATGGGGCGACGATAGCGAGCTTCGTTCTCGACGTGATCCACCGCTTCGAGAATTTCGATGCCGCCGACCTGCCCGATGAGGCTCTCCAGCAATCTGCGGACGATCAGTAGGGTGTGCGGTGCACCGAGGCAAAGGTGGGAGCCGAAATCAAATGAAAGGTGCGGGTTGGGCTTCCGGTCGAGGTGGATTTCGTCGGCATTTTCAAAAATCAGTTTCGTATAAATTGGGCGATGCCCAGCAGAGTGAGACGCGTTCGTTTGCGCCGACCTTCACGCCATGCACGTCGGTTTCCCGCTGCTGCGCGGAGTGAACCACTACGTCGATGAGGAATTTCACCCGTGCCATGACGACCGGGTTCTTTGCCCGTTAGAAAAAAGGATCGACGATCCGCTGGTATTCGGTGTGTTATGCGGGATTCGTTTCGATAGGCATTTGCCGCACCGAACGGACCTCCTCCTCCGAGGGAATGGGTACGTGAATGGTGCGTCCAAGCTGAAAATCTGCCAGTCCTTTGCGGACTTACTCACATCCGCATGGCGCAGAATCATGGGGAGGCGCTAGCCTTGGAATGGGCATTTGAGGACGCCGGTATCCTGCCGCGCTTGGCGGAAAGAATCATTCGGTGTAAGCTGATCGGAAAGGTGCATAACAGGTCATTCTTGGAGAACACAAGCCATCGTGCAAGCGAATGAGTCAGCGGCTCTTTTGGGAATTTGCAAATCCGCGGACCGCGAAAATCGCACCGATCAACAGTACGAAATGAGATGCAACGGATTTCTGGACCGTTTGTTACTTAGTTTTGGGTAAGGATTTGGGCTTCGAATTGGGCCGGGGTTTGATAGTCGAGGGCGGAGTGTTTACGCTGGGTGTTGTAGTAGGAGTCGATGTAGGCGAAGACTTCGGTCCGGGCGTCCCGGGAATTGATGAAGCAGCCGTCTTGGAGCATTTCGGCCTTCAGCGTACCCATGAACGATTCGGTCCAGGCGTTGTGGTAGGGGTTGGCCCGGGCTGACATGCTCTGACGCATTCCAGCTTGGCGCAGGAGCTGCCGATAGGCGGCACTGCCATACTGGCTGCCGCGGTCGCTGTGGAAGATTGGCTTTTGAGTGGTGCTGCGTGAGCCAATGGCTTGTTTGAGAGCCTCAGTAACAAGCTGCGTGCGTAGATTGTCTGCCAGAGCCCAGCCGATGATCTTGCGAGAGCAAAGGTCGATGACCACTGCCAGATAGAGCCAGCCGGTGGCGGTGGGTATGAAGGTGATGTCGCCGGCCCAGACCTGATTGGGTTTGTTGGGGAGGGGCTGGTCGATGAGGAGGTTCGGCGAGGGTTTGTCGGCGCGTCCGTCGCTGGTTCTCGGCACATAGGTCCTGGGCTGTATGGCCCGAAGTCCACGCACCCGCATGATCCTGCGCACGCGGTCGGCCGCACAGACGATGCCTTGATCGGAGAGGTCCTCCCAGATCCTGCGGTAGCCGTAGCGGCGGCGGTGGCGCTTGAAGATGGCCTGGATGATGTCGCCGGTTTCCTGGTCGGAGCGCTGCGTGGGGGTGGGCTTGGCAGCGTGGTAGTAACTGCTGCGGGGCACTCCCAAGGCATCACAAATCGGGCGGATGCCGTGGCCGGTGAAGTGACGGATGTCTTCGATCATTTCCCGGAGTTGGAGTGGGGTTTGGTGCCCAGAATGACCGCGGCTTTTTTTAAAATGTCATTCTCCATCTTGAGGAGGGCATTCTCGCGTCGCAGGGCACGCAGGTCGTCCGCTCCGGCCCCCTCACCTTCGGTTCGTGGGCCTGCGCTCCCGACCTGCGTGCCCTGCGAGTCCTGTCTCCATCTGTAGAGAAGGTTGCTGCTGATGCAGAGTTCTTCGGCAACCTGTGGAACGGGCTTGCCGGTGGTGAGCAGATCTACGGCCTGTGCCTTGAACTCTTGAGTGTAACGTTTGCGTGTCTTCTGATTCATCTGGTGCTTGTTCTAGCGGTTGATGGTCCAGAAATCTAGCTCACCTCAATACGATTTTCCAGTTACCACGGCGTTCTTCGTTGAGCGGAAGGCCCCTTTCATCATCGGAACCCGATTACTCCTCTTGGGTCATCGACACTTCCCCTTCCCGGTGCGATCTTGCGGATGCCTTTGGTGAATTGAAGTTCCTGCCATCGCCCCGCAATAAATCCAAACCCAAGTCTTAAAACATCATGAAGCCCTCCCGCTCTCTTTGCTCCATCATTTCCCTACGTCGCCTCACCACCAGTCAGTCCACCATTGCATTCTTAACCTACTCCCGGGCGCTGTCGCTGGGCCTCGGATTCGCGGTGGCTGGATTGACTTCGCAGTCTGTGCAGGCGGGGGGGGGGGTGACATCGTAGGTCAGGGTGTTTAGGCGCTTGTTAAATGAGGTTCAGCCATCGGGGAAAAGGCCATAGCCACCCCTTTAGGTGTTCAGTTGGATTGCGGCCATCGTTGCGGTTTCAATATGCGTGGGGGCACTGGTCGTTTGGTCAATCTGTAGTTGCCAAACATCATCCCCCCAAACGACAGGAAGCGCCATTGCCTCAAGGCTAGGAAAAACACCAACTGAGAGAAGAAGCGAACGAAGAGTGATCGTAGGAAAGGATTGGTAGAGGGTGAATTTTATTGGATTCATCGGGAGAATCTCTGATTCTGACAGGTTGGGGATTGTCGGCAGTAAGGTGGCCGCTGCCTACTATTTATTCGGCGGAGTATCATTGGTGATAGATTCGGGGTGGACTCCCGGATCAAGAGCATAGACTTCCGAGCCAGCCAGAAGGAAACAGCCGAGACCAAAATCATCAAAATCTGGAATGGAATCGTAGGTCACCGGCTGGCCGTCGGATGGCTGGTGACCCGTTCCTTGGACATAACCCAAAACTCCATCAGGATGCAGTGCTTTGCGGGTGATGGCGTCCCATCCGTTGGTGATGGAGGGAAGGTAGGTATCCGCAGACAAGTGCCCGTGGTTGATGCCCCAGGCCATTCCATAAATGAACAGCGCTGTGCCGGTGGTTTCTGGTCCGCCAAAGTCGTTTGGATCGGCAAGGCTCACGTTCCAGAATCCGTCTTCGCGCTGCAATGGCAACAAGGCTCCGCACATCCCTTTGAACATTTGAAGGTATTCCGAGCGGTGAGGATCGTTTAACGGCAGGGCTTCCAACGTTCGTGCCAGAGCCGCGACCACCCAGCCATTTCCTCGTGACCAATAGCACGGCTTCCCGTTTGATGTGGTGAAGGGAGGTTTGTAATTTGCATCCCGCCACCACAAACGATCTTCTGGATTATAAAGCCCAAGTTTGGTTTTCGAGTAATCATACAGGGCAAACATCTTGTCGAAGTAGGCTGTATTTTTGTCGAGCACGCCGAGTTTCACGAAACAAGGCATCGACATCTGCAATGTATCAATCCAAGTGAAATAGTCGAGCTTCGGGCTTTTCATCCAATACTCAAGGTTGGAGCGTATGTGGGCCAGTCGTTCAGATTTTGACGTATCCAGTTGATAGAGCTCGATGTAGTTTTGTCCGGCACATTGATCATCCGGGTTTTCGGTGATATCCCCCTTCCGGATTCCCCAGTCATGGAAATTACCCCAATCTACCGAGTATTTTTCAATCACCGGATCCTTGTTGATCCGGTACAGAGCGAGAGCTCCCTCGAAATAAACGGCACGTGTCCAGATGTTGCTGGGACGCTTGCCGGGGAGACAATCCTTGCAGCCCGCAACCGGCCACTTCTGCATGAAGCAATCGTTAGACAGCTTCATCGAAGCCAGAATATCATTCTTTGGCGGAAGAGCGGACTGTGCTGTGCCGATGGGAATAAGTGCAGCAAGTAGCGTTATGGAAAAAGCCGCCATAAAAGATAAATATGTTTGGTTGGTTTAGCGCATCCACAAAGTCGGTTCGTTTGCTACGGACATCCTTCAATTTCAGTAAGCGTGTGATTCCTCTACTTGAGGGTGAACCATTGATCGAGCATGGACTTTTTATTGCTGTCATTTCCTGATAGATCACCCCATTTGTATCCTGATACATGGCCGTCGGCAAAGAGGGCGTTGGCAGTGGCGCGGTGGCGCGTACTTTTGCCTGTGCAGATCGGCTCGACTGCGCTGCTGAGGTCGCTAGGGCTACTGAGGGTAAGATAGCTATCCGCGTCGATCAACACCAGCAACTGTGACTGGTTGGTTGCGGTGTTAAGGTTGTAGCTCGTGGAATTGGGTACTTTGGGATTGGGCCGGATCATCGCATATCCCACCGGTCCATTCCCTATACCATCCCATGTTTGCCCGGGGCACCGCCGTTGCACTTGGGTCAGGAGAACTCGCTTACCGTTCATTGTTCCCGAGGCGCTGGTTCCGTCGCCGCCAAGGAACGTTTCGTAATATCGATCATTGCTGCTGATGCTGGCCCAGTTGTTCCATTGCACCGCACCATTGTGGTCCGCTGCATAACTTTGGAAAACAACGCCCCAAGTCCTCAGGTTCTCTGCACAGGAAGCCAACCGTGCGCGTTCCCTGACAGCGCCGAAGCTGATGAACGACAAGGTCGCGAGAACGGCGATGATGGCAATCACCACCAAAAGTTCCGTAAGAGTGAAACCGCGCGCGGTGTGAAAATGGCTTTTTTGTCGCATTGGTTTTTTCTGTTTTGGGTTCATAAGAACTTGTATAACACATGTGGCTGGCGGGCGACAAGTAATCCAAATGGATTAGTCTCAGTGAGTGGCAAATTTACTCATCGTGACGAATGATGATGTTATCGCCGGAACCAATATATGAAATGATGAGTGAATTGCCTTCCGCAGTGGTCTTCACCATCTTGCCGTTCAATAATACTGACGGACTTGCGGAGTTGCCGTGCGGCAATGCAACGCGTGCGGTGACGTTTACGGGCAGATTTACACCGAGTTCATAAGAGGCGGCGGATTGCTTCCATCGCACGCTGATTACGCCGCGGTCGGTGGTGATTTTTCCCTTAGCCCATCTGAGCTTGTCGCCGAAAACGAGCGGCTGGATGAGAACTTCCTCGTACTGTGGCTTGAGCGGGCGGATACCGAGGATGTAGTGAACATAGCCATCCAGACCGGCGGCACCCCAAGCGTGGGACATGCTCTGGCCGGTGGTGTCGGCATCCCACGACTCCCAAGTGGCGGTGGCTCCTTGATCGAGACAACGCGCCCAGCCGGGCTGTTTGTGGTTAGTGAAAAGGTCGAGCAAGGCCGGACCGTCACCCGCCACGCCAAAAGCGCGCGTCAACCACTGCACGGTGACCATGCCCACGCTCATGCCCTTGCTTCTGACCTGGTCGATCACTGCGGCGCGGTTCTGCTGCGGCACGATGCCGAGCGCGAGGGGAAACATGTTAGCGTGTTGCGAGGTGTGGGTGCTTGGTTTTCCGTCGTTGCGTAGGCCGTCCACATAGATCCCGGCGCTGTTTGTTAGGCGCGTGTTGATGGCGGATTGGAGAGCGGTGGCGTTTTGATGATAGCGTGTTTGTTCCTCCTGCTTGCCAATTTCTCCGGCGAGAAATGCTAGGGTGTCGTAACAGCCATATGCCCAGCCGTTGATCACGGTGCGAGCGTTGGTTTCCATGTCATAGTCGGATCGCATCGTCGCAGGCCAGTCGATGATGCCGTTTTGATAGGGGCCGGAGCCACCGGTTAGACGTGTGACCAAACCGGTGACCGGATCGGTGTGGCGCTCGATGTAGCCGCCGATGTCTCCGAGCTTTTTCCATGCGACTTCGAGAAAAGCACGGTCGCCGGTTTCCAT
>CANBTO010000270.1 GCA_947372405.1 Verrucomicrobiaceae bacterium | reverse complement strand
CTGGCACTACCCGCATTACTGGAACGGAGGAAAGATCACCCCCTACAGCGTGGTGCGCTCGGGCGATCTCAAACTCATCCGTTTCTACGAAAGCGGCGTGGAGGAGTTATATGATCTCGCCAAGGACCCGGGCGAACAGCATGACCTCGGCGCGCAGGATGCGGAGACCCGCACCAGACTTGGCGGGCGTCTGGATGCATGGCTGAAGGAGGTCAACGCGCAGATGCCGGTGCCGCGGAAAACCGCGCCGTGATGTGCCGGAAATCGGTTCGCGAATTCCGAAGTCCCTGGTCTTGGATGAACATCACGGCGTGTTCACCGCGTTGAGGCGGCCGAAGAGCGTGGTGCCGGGATATGCGGCGCTGGCGGGGATCTCCGCCTGGACGTTGATGAGATCCGGATTGGTGTTGGCGCTGGTGGTGAAGACCACGCCGTTGACGGTGGTGCTGGTATCGGGAACCACGGCCTCGTGGCTGGTCCATGCGTCGGTCTGCCCGATGTCCCTGCTGTATTGCAGCTTGAGCACCGCGCTGCCGCGTTTGGTGGATTTGAGGCAGGTGAAGTTCATGCGCAGCTTGCCGTTGTTGGGCGCGGCCGAGGGCAGCAGGGCGCTTGCGTTGGTATTTTTGGTGGTTGCTCCTAACAACCAGGCGAGACCGTTCTTGATGCCGTCACCGTTGGTGTCCGCGTCGAAGGCCGCTCCGCCGGACCATGTGTCGAAGGGTGCCGCGCTTGCGGCGTTGGCGATGAGGTAGCCGTTGGCATCCAGAGCGAATGACGTGAAGCCTGACACGGAGATAAGTCCGAGTTGAGTGGGTGTCAGCCCGCTGCTGCTGGTGCCGAAGCGGAGCGAGGCTCCGGAAACGAAAGTGCCGGTGAGGGATAGCGTGCCGCCGGTCCAGTCCACCGCGCTGCTGTTGGCGAAGGCGAGGGCAGCGCCGCTGCCAAGATGGATCTTCGCGGTGCTGGTGACATCGAGCGTTCCGACGGTGTCGGTGAAGGTGGCAGCATCCAATGTGGCGTTTCCGATGGACAGCGCCGTGGTATTGGGCAGCACGTTGCTCGCGGCCAGGGCCAGGGTGCCGCCATTCACAGCAGTGGTTCCGGTGTAGCTGTTAGGTCCGGCGAGCGTCAGCGTGCCGCTGCCTGTTTTGACCAGCGAACCGCTGCCGCTGAGCACGCCGCTGTAGATCGTGCTCAGTTGGTTGTTGCCGATGGTTACGGTTCCGTTTCCCAAGGCCAGATTACGCGAGCCGGTCAGAGCGCCGATGGTCGCGTTGAGATTGTTCAGGCTCACCGAACCGCTGTCCGCAGCGTTCATGTCCAGAGTGGCGTTTTGCATGGCGTTCGCATGGCCGATCTTCAGCGGTCCGCCAACCGATGAGCGGAAGGTGCCGCCGAAGGTGTTCGCCGCATTCAGGTTGAGAATTCCGTAGGTGACCATGATGGTGCCGCTTCCGCCGCTGATCGGGGAGGAAACGGTATTGGCCGTGCCGTTGGCGAACGAGGTGAAAGTGTTTCCGCCATCGTTCATGTTGAGGCCACCCGAAAGCGTGATGCCCGCCGTGCTGCCATCGGCATTGATGCCGGAAACCGCGGTGACACTCACCGGACCGCTCCATGTCAGGGTGTGACTGGCGCTGCCTCCGACGCGCAGGAGAGCGCCGTTCAGCGTCAGCGGATTGGCAATGGTATAGCTGGAAAGGATCGAATAGATGTTGGAGCCGTTCATCACCACCGGGCCAGTGCCGAAGGCGGCGGGGTTTTTCGGATAGATGTTTCCCGCGCCGTTGTTGGTGAAGCCGCCGCTGAAGGTGTTCGCGCCGGTCAGGGTGAGGGATCCGCTTCCAGTCTTGAGCAATGCCAACGAGCCGTTGGTGTTTTTCAGGAGAGTGCTGAGAGTGAACGTGGAGTTGTTGCTGCCGACGGTTAGAACGCCCGCGCCTCCGCTGGTGTTGTCCACGACGCCACTGCCGCTCAAGGCATTGACCGACTGGGAGGTTCCGTAGAGATCCAACGTGCCGTTCACTGTTGGAATGACCGCGCTGGCGGCGTTGGAAAGCACTCCGGATGCAGCCGTTCTCATGGTGCCGCCGGCTGCGACCGTCATGGCCACAGCAGGGTCCATCGCCGCGCCGAGCACGACGGCGCCGCTACCTGAAAAAGTGAGTGGGAAGGCACCCGAGAGTCCGCCGTTGACGCTCAAGGCACGGCCATAGGCGATATTCCAGCTTTGGCCCGCGCTCAAAACCAGAGGGGTGAAGACCGCCAGATTCTGGCTCGCACCGGACAGGTCGATTCCATTGGCACCGATGGTCAGTCGGTTGGTTCCACCGATGGAAACAGGGCCGGACGGATTGGTCACGTTCACGCCTAACAGATCGAAGTCCTGGCTCAGCGTCGTGTTCAGATTGGCGGTCGAGGAGCTATCGAAGTTCACGGTTTCCCCCGCGGATGGAATCAAGCCGGGCATCCAGTTGTTTGCCGTGGTCCAGGATGCGCTGCTGGTTCCCGACCAGGTGGGTGGGGGAGGCGGCACGATGAAGCGCCACAAGACGGTGCTTCCGGTCGTGGTGTTGGCAACCATGCTGTAGGTGGCCGCACCCGTCGAGTTGTTGTAAGCCAGTTTCAACCGTTTGGACGTCGCGGGATGTTCGAGGTAAAACCAGCCGTATTGGTTTTCCGTCAACCCCCATTCCACTGCGGTGCCGGCAGTGCCGGATGCGGCCTGGCTGACGGATCCTCCATTGACATAACTCAGGCGGTGTCCATCCCGGGTGGACACTACATAATAACGGCCGGAGGTGGGTGCGGAAACCAGCGTCCATTTCACCGAGGTGTCGTCCGTGCGGATCGAAGCGGCGTTGGGTGCGGAGGTGAGCGTGTTGGAGAGTCTTTTCCGGGTGCCCTTGTGATGGATGTAATAGGATTTGTTTGCTCTCACGGCAGCATCGTTGTCCCAGGCCGCGTATAACTCGCCGAAGGGAGTGAGATTGCCGTTGATATCATAGGAATTCGACCGTGGGCCCGGAGTGACCGCGCTCCATGGCTGGGCGGGCTCCGGATGGGTCACATCCTCCGTGAAAACGAACAGGGCATACTTCCGCAGCCAGGACAGGCTCTCCGCCCGCCAGAGGAACTCCGCAAGGCAGTTGTAGTTGTCCTCCTGGCTCCAGGATGAGGTGCCGCTCCAGTCGACAAAACCGAACTCCGTCATCCACATCGGGCGTCCCCAGGTGGTGTAGCCTGTCTGTAGGGTGCTGATCAAGCTGTCGGATGAACCGCCATTGGGACTGCTGTAACTGTGGTTTGGAGTGTAATCCACCCGATAACCCAGACTGGTGGCCTGCGTGTAAAACGAAGCCAGCCAGCCGCCTGTCATGTTGGCGGGCGCGGGGCTGACCAATGGCATGTCCATCGACTGCAGTCGCGGCCAGAGCATGACGGCCGTGGCCACATCCATGTTGGCCTGATCCGTATGGTCGGGTTCGTTGAAACCCATCAGATGAAGTCCTGCGGACGTGCGGCGCCAGGCGGAACCGAATTGCCAGAGAGGCCCCGCGTTGCTGCCGATGCTCCAGTTGTAGTTTCCCCACTGCATGGGATTGAAGACCGCCCCGGCGGGCAGGCTTTGGCTGGTCGCCTGGCCCCAGTTATAGGCCCAGCAGGCGTTGAAAGCGGTGGCGAATTTCGTGCCACCGATGCCTTTTTTGGGGAAGTTCGCGGAGTAAACCATGCGCCACTGCTGGCTGTTAGAGCCGGTGTTGACGTTCTGCACCAGTGGTGTGCCGTCCGCCGTGCCGCCACCCTGTGTATCGATCACCAGGCCACTCCATTGATTGATCAGGTAGTAATTCGTGCCGTCGATCGAGTCGAGGATCCAGTCCTGGTCCGGCAGCGCGGAGTAGGGGGCATCCATCAGAAGATCGCCCGGGTTGGAGGACAGTTGCGCGCCGGAAAGACAGTTGCCGGTGGCGCGATTGCGCAGCCGGTAGGTGCCGGTGCCGATGTTGAGCAACACCTGATACTGTCCCTGCGCGGCGGTCAGACCTGACGGGTTCAAGCAGGGCGCTCCGTTGCTCACGGCGATGAACCGGCCCGCCGTCGGGTTGGTGATGTTGTAAAACGCGTCGTTGAAATCATCGAACTTCGCGGCGGACGTTGGAGCGCCGGTCACGCCGGTGCCGAGCGGATAACCGCCGTTGTTTGCGGGAAAGATGCAGAGTTCCCGCACCGAAATGGTCCCGGTGTTGTTGAACTCGAGTCGCACCTTGCTGGTGGTGACGCCGCTCGTGAAGGGGATGACGATGTCCGCGGCCGTGTTGCCCGCCACGGTTCCTCCGGGAATGTCCTGCCATGCGGCACCGTCCCAGTAGCGCAGGACGAAATCCGAGAGCGGCGATATGCCAGTTGAGCCGGAATAAAGATGGGCGCTGCCAATCCTGGTGCTGACCCGCAGGTCGATCTCCAGTGAGTTCGCACCCACCGTTGAAGTCTGCCACATGGACTGGTTGTTCACCCGTCCGTCCACTGAAAGCAGTGCGAAATTTTCGGCCGTGTTTGCGGAGGCGACCACCGGCCGTTGTTGGGCGAGATTCACTGTTAGGTCCGTACCGATGGGATAGCCGCTTGCGCCGCCGGGTGGATACAGAGCCAGCTCACGGATCATCATAGTGCCGTCCACCGAATCATAAATGCGGAACGAGGAAGCCGTCACCGGAGTGGTGAAAACGAGGTTTCTCTCCACGTTGGTGTTGCCGGAAACCGAAGCGCCGGGCACATCGATCCATGTTGAGTTGTCGAGGTATTGCAGTTTGAAACTTGTCAGCGCGCCGCCGTCATCCTGGCCCGAGAACACCTGTGCGCTTCCCACCTGCACGGGGTATGGAAACACCACCTGGGCCCAATGCGGCGCAGCTCCGCTGCTTTGCCAGCGGTTGTCATTCCCCGCCACACCGTCCGTCACATAGGAGGCCAACCGCTGGCTGCTGGCGGAATCGGTGACAACGGTTTGATACTTCGCCAGGTTCACGCGCAGCGGGGTGGCGCTGCCGGACACGCTGAACTTCGGCCCGGTGGTGGTCTCGTAGGCGAGCGTGCCGGTCTTGAACAGCACCTTGCCGTTGTTGGTGGCGTTGGACGGTGCCACCTGGATCCGGAAACGCGCGCCGGTGATGTTCAGATTCGCCGAGATCGGAGTGTCGAAGGCGAAGACGTATTCCCCTGCGCCGGAATACACATACGTTCCCGACGCCGAGCCCATCACGATGTCGTCGCCACCTCCAACCGCCTCGTCCGCGCCGAGGTAGGTGAAGGTAATGGTCAGCGAGGTGGCCGTGTTGTTGGTGGTTGAGGAGGAGTTGGCAAAACCGAATCCATTGAGGGTGACGCGGGTCAATCCCTGATTGCTGTTCAAGAGCCCGGCGAAACTCCGGATGTAGCTTTGCCCCGCGGGCTGAGTGATGGTGGCGTCGTTTCCACCAATCACCGCGTCGTCCACAAAAAACGTCGGTCCGAGCTTTGCTGTCACATCACCGATGCCGATCGTCGCCGCTGATGTGATGGCCCCGCCGGTGATCAAGCCAAGGCAGGCGATCAGCGGCAGCGTCACGACCCGTGGAGGGCGTGAGGGCGGCGACTTCAATTGCGGCATTTGCTTGGAGGACGAGGCTTTGGATTTCCTGTGGAATGAAAACCGTTTTTGGGTTCAAAGAAGGATGGGGTGGCAAGTAGGGGAGGCCAAGGTTGCTTGGTTTCGAAGCACGCATGCCAGCGACGCCCTGAATACTGCACGGTGATCCTATCTTTTGCAACGGTCAGCTTGCCTTCGGGCTCGGTGGAATCGTGGCATGCGGCATTGTCACCGCATTCAGCTTCAAAGTGCCGCCGGGCATTCTGCGGATGTTCATCCTCAGGCGATCCAGCGGGCAGGGTAGTGGGGGTGGATCATTGATGCGGAGAAGAAATGTGGCGGTTTCCTGGATGAAAAGCCACCGCGCGCAATGAACGATCCGGGCGCCTAGGGCGAGGTCACTCCGCTGAAACCAATGTCTGATGGAGTGGAAGCACCTACTGTGCGCCACTGAGTCTGGCGAAGATCTTGGTGCCTGGGGATGCGGCGTTGGCCGGAATCTCCGCCTGGACGTTGACGAGGTCCGGGTTGGCGTTGGCGCTGGTGGTGAAGACCACGCCGTTGACGGGGGCGCTGGTATCGGGAACCACGGCCTCGTGGCTGGTCCATGCATCGGTCTGGCCGAGATCGCTGCTGTATTGCAGCTTGAGCACCGCACCACCACGCTTGGAAGTCTTGAGGCAGGTGAAGGTCATAAGCAGCTTGCCGTTGTTGGCAGCGGCCGAAGGCAGCAGGGCGCTTGCGTTGGTGTTTCTGTTGGTCGCTCCTAACAACCAGGCGAGACCGTTCTTGATGCCGTCGCCATTGGTGTCCGCGTCGAAGGCCGTGCTGCCTGACCATGCGGCAAACGGCGACTGGATGTTGGTGATGCTGGCCGAGCCGGTATGAGGTGTGGGGCTCGCGCCGTCTGTTACAGTGAGGGTCAGGTTGCTGCCTGCGACGGTCGGAGTCACGTTGACGCCTGTTAGAACGCCCGCGTTGAAGCTGGCGGAGGTGCCGGCGAAACCGCCCGTGCCGCCGAAGGTGACGGTGCCGGTGAAGCCGGTGGCGGTGGCGTTGGACGCGTCCTGCGCGGTGAGGGTGATGCTGGTGATCGCGGTGCTCGCGGTTTGGGGCGAGCCGATCGTTGATATCACGAAGTGGTCCACTGGTCCAGGTCCGCCGGTGGAGGTCACATTGAGCACAAGGTCGTTGCCGACCTTGGAAACGGTGGCCGCCCATCCGGATGGCAGGACGAGGGTGGCGGGAG
>CANBTO010000269.1 GCA_947372405.1 Verrucomicrobiaceae bacterium | reverse complement strand
GTCACGGCTCGGCGGGCCGCCTTGCCCTACCCCGGGCCAAACGGTCAGACCGCCGCCGGTTGGCAGGCTTTCACTTCCTCCGCGATGATGCGCAGGCCGTCTCTCACGACCGCTTCGTCCATGGCGTAGGAAACCCGGATGCACTCATGGCGGTGGGCCCAGCCGGGGTCGTCGTGGCCGAAGAAGAAGTACTCGCCGGGGATGACGAGCACGCCGCGTTTTTTCAGCCGGTTGTAGAGTTCCTTGGAGGAGATCGAGAGTCCGGGGAACCAGAACCACAGGAACAAGGCTCCCTCGCTGCGGTGCATGAACCACTGGAAATCATCGCCGAAAATCTCCAACGCCTTGTCGCGGGCGAGGCGGCATTTTTCCTGATAGAACGGCCGCACCACGTCGCGGCTGAGGCGCAGGATCTCGCCGGACTCGACGAGTGGCAGCAGGATCTGCTGGCCGGTGCTGGGATTGGAGAGGCCGACGATGGCGCTCATGGATGCCATGGCGCGGATGATTTCCGGCGGGCCGATGACGATGCCGGTGCGGGTGCCGGGCAGGCCGATTTTCGAGAGGCTGTACGTTAGAACGACATGCGGTTCCCAGAACGGCGTGGCGGGCTCGAAGATGATGCCGGGAAACGGCGCGCCGTAGGCGTTGTCGATGATGAGCGGGATGCCGTGGCTTTTGGCGATGGCGGAAAGGCGGGCGATCTCCTCGTCCGTTAGAACGTTGCCGGTCGGGTTGGTGGGGCGGGAGGCGCAGATGGCGGCGATGTCCGGAGTGACGTGCAGGTTTTCGAAATCGACGCGGTATTTGAATTCGTGCGGGCTGGTTTTTTCGATGAGCGGCGGCACGGCGTGGAACAGGCAGCCGTCCACTCCCTGGTCCGAGTAGCCGATGTATTCCGGCACCAGCGGCAGCAGGATTTTCTTTTTCCGGCCGTCCGGCATCGGGCCTGCGAGCAGGTTGAAGAGCAGGAAAAACGCGGTCTGCCCGCCGGGAGTGATGGCGATGTTTTCGGGGCCGATGTCCCAACCGAACGTGTCCCGGAACAGCCCCGCCACGGCGGAAATGAAGCGCGGATTTCCCTGCGGTGGATCGTAGGTGGTGAGGGCGCGGTCGAGTCCGCCGGCTTCGGCGAGCAGTTCCTCGACGCGATTGCGCCAGACCTTGTTGATTTCCGGAATGCGCGCCGGTTGGCCGCCGCCGAGCATTTTGAGATCCGCGCCGCCGCTGGCGAGGGCGTGGCCCAGATCGTCCATCAGCTCCTCGATTCCACTGCCGCACCCGAGGTGACGGCCAAATTGCGAAAATTCGTATGACATATCCGGCTGGCGTGTTCTATGCTCCCGGCCTCACCACAACAACTCCAGAAACCACCATGTCCATCAAAGTCGGCGACCAAGCCCCTGATTTCACTCTCGTCACCAAAACCGCCGAGGGCCCGCAGCTCGTGAAACTCAGCGACCTCATCGGGAAATCCAACATCGTGCTGCTCTTCGTGCCGATGGCCTTCACCGGCGTCTGCACCACGGAGTTCTGCGCCATTTCCGCCGGGATCTCCGAATACGAATCGCTCGACGCGAAGGTGCTCGGCATCTCCGGTGACAATCCTTTCGCGCAAGCCGCATGGGCCGAGAAGGAAGGCATCACCATCCCGCTGCTCAGCGACTACGAACACGCCGTCGCCAAGGCCTACGGCGTGGCTTACGAGCAGTTCCTGCCCGCGAAAAACCTGATCATGGGCGGTGTGGCGAAACGCTCGGCCTTCGTCATCGACAAGGCCGGTGTGGTGCGCTTCGCCGACGTGAAGGAAAGCCCGGGCGACCTGCCGGACTTCGACGGCGTGAAAGCCGCGCTGCGTTCGCTCTGAAATTCCCGCGCCTGATTTCAAGTCCGCCCCGGCTTCATGTCGTGGGCGGATCTTTTTTGTGATGCGGCATCATGGCTGGATTCGCACCATCGAAACGCCGTGACGCGGGACTTCGGTTTCAAATGTTCCGTCGTGTGCGCCGATGTCCTTCTGCCTCCACAAGTCGCGCACCTGCTGTTTGCCGCTGATGGCGAGGTCGCTCCACGAGAGGGAAATTTTTCTTGGATGTGACGCGAGGTTGAACAGCCCCACCACTTTCGAGCCGTCGGCTTGTTCCTTCACGAGGACGAGGTCGTCGTGTGTCTGGCGCAGGATCCTTGCCTGCTTGCCGAGCGGGTCCTGGTCCACTGCGATGACCTCCGCGTTGCACAGCACGTTCAACGTGAACGCGTCCAGCTTCGCCATGTCCCCGCTGAAGATCAGCGGCGCGGCCATCAGCGACCAAAGGCTCATGTAGCTGTATTGTTCGTTCGGCGTGAGTGTGGTTTTTTTGCCCTGGCCCATGCCGTGCGCGTCGCCCACCCAGCCGATGAGAATGTAGTCTGGATCATTCCACGCGCCGGGGTGCGCGTTTTCCCAATGGCGCGCGTTGCTGAAGCCGATGTTGTAAAAGCCCGGCAGGCGCGAGCCGTTTGCCAGGCCGAGATCACCGGTGGTGCGCCAACTGTTGCCGACTTCGCCACCCCAGTTCCATACATCGCCCATGCCGTATTGGCAGAGGTTGAAAACGATGTCCCGATCCTGGTTCCGGAGTTCGTCCCACATCAGTTGATAGGGTTTTTTGAAACGATCGACTCCGGCACCGGTCGCCACTCCGCCATAGCTGCACCAGTCGTATTTCAGAAAATCAAATCCCCATTCCGCGAACTTCCGAGCATCCGCCGCTTCATGTTGATAGGCGCCGACATAACCTCCGCAAGTCCACGGTCCGGGCGAAGTATAAAGTCCGGCTTTGAGTCCCTTGGCGTGGATATGATCGGCCAAGCCTTTCATATCTGGAAAGTCCCGGTTAGGCAGCACCCAGCCAAAGCTGTCCCGATAGGGCTCATCGCCCTTCTTTTTCATCCAGCAATCATCAATGTTCACATATTGATAGCCGAAATCCGCCATGCCGCTGGCGATCATCTGGTCCGCCGCGTCGCGCATGGTGGCTTCGGTGACGCGGTTGTAATGGATATACCAACTGTTCCAGCCCATCGGCGGCGTGAGTGCCAGTGTATCGCCCGCCACGATGGAAAACTCCCGTTCGGTTTCACCAAACTTGTTGTGTGCGATGAGCGTGACGTGGCTCGTGCCTGCGGCGGAGATTTTCCCGGTGATGATTCCGCTCGAAGCATCCAGAGTCAGTCCCGCTGGAAGATCTTTTGCGGAAAACCGGACCGGACGTTCACCCGTGCAGGGGATTCGATATAAGAACGGCGATCCCGGGCGCACTCCATAGGCTTTGGGGCCGTTGATGCGTGGCTCGTGCGGTGCGGGTGGAGTGAGCAGCACGGCTTCCTCATCGGGCGCGGTTTCCTTCGCGGTCCTGGGCGCGGATCCGCTGAATTCAAAAGTGGCGTCCGCCCAGTCGGCGTGATCGTGTTTCACGCCATCATCGGCATCGGTGACCTCAAGCGTCAGCGACTTCACGCCGTCGAGTTTCACGCGGCATTCACGCGGCGGCTCGCCTCCTTTGCAAACGCCACTGCGCCATAACTCGTGGTCGTCGCCCGCCACGATGAATTCCACCGAGGCGAGCTCCTTGCTCGCGCCATCGTCCACACCCACCTTGGAGGTGAACCACGTAGCCCGGCCATCGAGCTGGATGTTCACATAACTCTCCGCATGCGTGCCGACGCCGTGTTCAAACTTCACGCCGCCGATGGCGAGTGGTTTTTGCGTGATGGAATGATCCTTCTGTGGCTTGCTCCAGCCCGCATTCATGGCGGAGAGGTCAAGCTCATCCAAACGCACCGTCGCGGCGTGGATGCCAAACGGCACACCAAGTAAAAGAACCATCGTGATATTGCTCACGAGACGATCCGGATTCGTCCGTGGTTTCAAGATGGTTCGGGTGATCGGATCATTCATGGAATTCCTGTTGTGTGCTGTTACTACTTCCAGTCATCCGTCCTGAACTGCGAGGCGGGCAGGTCGGCGGCGTTGTAGAGATTGCAGTCCGGATTGGGTGCCCACGCATAACGCGCGGCTTTCGGTGATTTCACTTCCGGGCTGGAAACAATCACCTTGTCGCCCTCGATGCGCGCTTTGGCCCAAACCCATTTTTTATCCTCACCGGCAATGGCGAAGCCTTTGAGGTCTCCGCCCTTGGCGACCAGGCCGCCGTTCGCATGCCTGAAGGACAGGATGATTTCGTCGCCCTTGATCACATGTCCATCCGGCAGCGGACCGGAGTAGGGGATATCCTTGCCGTAAACCTTGGCGAGTGCCCAGAGCGCCAGTCGATGGCCGACCGCCTGTTTGTTTTTGGGATGGATGTTGTTCGCTTCTCCCACATCCAACGTGATGGCCATGCCGGTGTTTTTCACGGCGAGGGTTTTCAACATGCATTCGCGGACCACACACCAGTTGCTGGTTTCCACCGGATTGTCGGTGCGCGGATGGAAATTCGGCAACTGCACCCAGGCGAACGGGAAGTCACCTTCGTCCCAACGTTGCCGCCAATCCTGGATCATCGACGCAAGCTGGATGGAATAGAGTTTCGCCAGATCATTCGCGGCGTTGTTTTCGCCCTGGTACCAGATCGCGCCGCGGATCGCGTAGGGGATGATGGGCGCGATCATGCCGTTGAACAGGTTTGCCGGATAATTCTTATCCAGCCTGGGCTCGCCCTTTTTTTGTGGTTGGGGAGGAACGGGTTTGCCCTCGGCTTTGAGTTTCTCGGACATTTTGGTCCAGTTCTCCATCGCTCGGACGAATTGCGCCTGTGCCTTTGGCTCGTCATAGGGAACCAGCGTCTTCTTCCAGTTCTCCAGCACCGGTGCCAGTTCCGGTTTCGCCTCCATGCTGCTCATGCTGGACCAGGTTTCGATCGGTGTGCCGCCCCACGAGGCTTGGACCAAACCCACGGGGCCGCCCAGTGCCTTGTGCAAGTCCCGGCCAAAGAAGTACGCCGCTGCGGAAAAATTGCCGACGGTTTCGGGCGAGCAGATCACCCATTTGCCCCCGCACTTCGTCTGTGGCGTGGTGGCCGGATGCCGCTCGACGAAAAATCCGCGGATCTGTGGGAATTTCGCCTCCGCTTTTTCGCGCCACGGCTCGTTGGCCGCGTTGACGGCCAACTGCATGTTGGATTGTCCGGAAGCCAGCCAGACCTCACCCACGAGCACGTCCTGGATGGTGATGGTGTTGTGGCCTGCGACGGTCATGGTCTCCGGGATCTCGGAGGATAGCTCTGCCAGTTTGAGTTTCCAGTTGCCGGATGCGTCCGCTGCCGTCGTGGAGGTTTGTCCTGCGATGGTAACGGTGATTTTCTCGCCGGGATCCGCCCAGCCCCAGACCGGCAAGGCGACATTTTTTTGCAGCACCATGTGGTCGGAGAAAATGGATGGTAGCGTGACGTCCGCGCGGGCCGAAGCGCCGGTAAAAACGAGGGCAGTAATGGATAACAGGCTGAGACTTGGTTTCATGCTGTGGGGTTTTGGATGGGTTGGGTTTTGAGATACGGCATTTTTAGCGGTCGTCGATCACAGGGTGCTGGAAACATCTCGCAGGAATCCCGGAATGGGTGTCGTGGATCGGTTCACGAGTTCATCGTGACCGGTCGTTTTCTCAAGCACGTTCCACCGCCTGCGGTGTGAGCCACGCTGCGGGCGCTCGGAAATTTAAGCGCTTTATTTTCCATTTGCACCGGCAGTATGCTGCGGGCGGATTTTTTTATGTACGCGCCCCGAGCAAACCCGAACCACCCCAAACCATGAACCGCCGCAGGTTTCTCGCACTTTCCACCGCCGCCGCATCCATCACCCGCGTTGCCGCCGCAGCCGGGAATGACAAGCCCTTGCTTACCTTCGGCCTTGTCACGGACGTGCAATACGCCGACGCGGACCCGCAGGGAGAACGCCATTACCGCGAATCCATCCCGAAGCTCAAGGCGGTCGCCGAGGATCTGGCGAAACAGAAACTTCCCTTCTCGCTACACCTCGGCGACGTGATCGACCGGAAGTTCACCTCCTTCGAACCCATCCTTCCGCTTTTCCAAGCTTTCGGTCATCCGGTGAGGCATCTTCTGGGAAACCACGACTACACGCTGGAAGATGCGGAGAAGAGCCGCGTGGCTCCTCTGTTAGGCATGCCCGGGGATTACTATGCCTTCACGGTTTCCAGCGTGCGTTTCGTGATGCTCGATACGAACGATCTTTCGATCTACAAGCATCCCAAAGGCAGCCCGGAAGAGCTGGCCGCCGAGGCAACGCTTGAAAAGCTGGCGGCCGGCAAACCTAACAACGCCAAGCCATGGAACGGCGGCGTTTCGGAAGCCCAGTTCGCCTGGCTGGAGAAGGAACTGGCGGCCGCCGACCGCGAAAAGCAGCCGGTCATCGTGTGCGGCCATCATCCTCTGATCCCCGAGGAGGGCCTGCAGGCATGGAACAGCCGGGACGTCCTCGCGGCCATCCGCCGCCACCCGTGCGTCCGCGCCTACTTCTGCGGGCACAACCACGCCGGGGCCGAAGCCTTCAGCGAGGGCCTGCCCTGCATCACCTTCAAGTCCGTCCTGCACGAGCCGGGCGTGAACGCATACTCGGTGGTCCGTTTGTTCCCGGACCGGCTGGAGATCGAAGGCCGCGGGCGCGAGAAATCCCGTGTCATCTCTTTGCTTACGTCCCCGTGGTGAAATCGGACCCCGTTGACTTTTGGCGGAAGGCAACGGTAGCAGACCGTTTTGAATGTCCGCTTAGCCCACTTTACCTGGCAGACTGTGTGACGAACTCCCGATGTTTCCCGGATCTAGCAGTGGAAGCAGGGTTAGAGTGCTCCTACATTCAATGATTTGAAACCGCGGAGGTATAGAAAGATG
>CANBTO010000268.1 GCA_947372405.1 Verrucomicrobiaceae bacterium | reverse complement strand
ATCGATCGTGCCGTTGCCATCGATATCAACCTGGACAGTCGTATTGTCTTGCGAAGCTATGATGTGCAGGCAGGAGTATTCGAACTGCTGTGAAGAGCCGACGTTTGTGCCAACGGGTATTCTGAATGCTTTGCCATATTTCCTCGTGTCATAGACTTCGGAGGCACTGCAAAGCACCGTGCCGGGACTCACTCCCCAAGCGGCACGTGTGACAGCGATCGCAGATGTGGCGGAAATGCGATCCCGTCCGTCATAGGCGAGGGTTCCGGCGCTGCGAGGCAGATTGACCACATTCTGCAACTTGATCACCGCCCCGGCGGGCAGGACATTGCTCGGGTAGCCAGGAGGCTGGCCATGCGCCGGATTGCCATCACCCCAGATTTGTGTGGAGGATTGAGTGGGATTGCTCGGATCCGCCTCGTATCCGTCTTCCCAGTGATCATAAATGATGATCGTACCGGCTGTCGGAACCACGATCGAAATCGTGGACTTGATCTGATTGCCCACTGCTGTCCCGGTGGTATCGATCGCCTTCAACGATGTTTGGAAGTCAGCTTCCGGAAATGGCACGAAAAACGTCTGCCTGACGGCAGGCAGAGCGGATACAGGAATGATAAAACCGCAAGCCGCAACCAGCAGAAAGCCGGATATCCTGGTGGCAAGCCATTTCTGAAATGGGAGGTTCATGATGGAGAGAGGGATCACAGCGTACGAAAAATCGACAATTCCCTTCGGTTTCATTGACCGCAGGCAATTATCACGGCCCCTTTATATTTTAGATGTCCTTACTAATCAAGATTTTTTAAATGAATTTGAACGTTTTTTAAAAAACGCATTTTCCTAGCTGGAATTCACATCAGGCCCTGTAAATCCGAATGAACCCAATCATCATTGGCTCATTGACCCCATAATCCGCAGTTCGGTTTACGGATGAGAAACGCAGGTGCCGCAGTTCTGAAAAGTCACATGTTTGATGATTTTCTCATTATCCCAATGTCGGTGATGAAAACTTCGAAATGCACTTGAGCCGAAAAAGGTAAATTCCAGTTGCTCGTACCGCCGCAAAAATATCGGGTGCTGTTGCCGTTCGGAAACAAAACAGGCGACTTGATCGCATCGCTCAAGCGCTTGTGAAAATTTTCACAAAGCACGCTTGCGGGCTGGGTCGGAGCTAGACATATTGCCGCGCGAGCACCGTCGGACGATTCTTGCACATGCGTCCGACGCTCTTATCCAGCCATGAGCGACACACCTGCGGCGACTGCGGAAATGAAAATGCCTAAAGACCTTGCTGCCGAAAAAGGCATGGTCAATGTCCACATCGACGGCGTTTGGCACCAATTTCCCAAAGGCACACGGATGATCGAAGCCTGCCGTCAGGCGCGAATCACCGTCCCCCACTACTGCTACCACCCGAAACTCAGCTCACCCGGAAATTGCCGGATGTGCCTCGTCCAGATGGGGATGCCCCCCCGCCCCGCCCCCGGCCAAGAGCCACAACGCGACGAGAATGGCTACGAAATCATCGGCTGGATGCCCCGCCCCGTCATCGCCTGTGCCAACACCATCGGCGAAAACATGGGCATCCGCACCACCGGCGAACTGGTGGAAAAATGCCGCGAAGGCGTGATGGAATTTCTCCTCATCAACCACCCGCTCGACTGCCCGATCTGCGACCAAGCCGGCGAATGCCGCCTTCAGGAACAATCCGTCCAACACGGACGCGGGGTTTCCCGCTTCATCGACATGAAGGTGAAAAAGCCGAAAAACGTCGATATCGGCCCGCGCATCCGCCTCGACGACGAGCGCTGCATTATGTGCAGCCGCTGCATCCGCTTTATGGACGAGGTCGCCAGCGATCCCGTCCTCGGCTTCACACAACGCGGCACCCACACCACTCTAACTGTCCATCCGGGTCGCCTGCTGGACTCGAACTATTCGCTCAATACCGCCGATATCTGCCCAGTCGGCGCATTGACATCCAATGACTTCCGCTTCCAGATGCGCGTTTGGTTCCTCAAGGAAACCCCGAGCATCGACGTCAACTGCGGCACCGGCACCAACATCACCCTCTGGACTAGGGGCAATAAGCTTCACCGCATTACCCCGCGCCTCAACGACGCAGTAAACTCCGCCTGGATGCCCGACTCCCATCGCCTGAATTTCCACTACATTGACAGCGACGCCCGCCTAACTGAGCCGCTCTCAAGGAACATGGATGCCTCGCCCACGAGTCACCATATCACCTCTTGGCCCACCGCGCTGACCACTGCCGCAGCCCGTATCAAATCCTTCCCCGCTGACCAGATTGCCATCATCGCCTCCGCGCGCATGACCAACGAGGAAATTTTCCTCACCCGCGCCCTCGCTGCAGAAATCGGCTCCCGTCTGCTGTCGCTCGTCCCGCGTTCCGGTGAGGCGGACAACTTGCTCGTCGCTGCCGACCGCAATCCAAACACCACCGGAGCCAAGCTCATACTCGGCGCGGAAAATCCCTACTCCGGCCTCAGTTTCATCAGGGACAGCGTCCGGGATGGCTCGATCAAATCACTCATCGTCCTCGGCGAAGACATCATCACCGACGCCGGCTTCACCCCGCAAGACCTCGCCGGCCTCGATTTTCTCCTGCAAACCAGCATCCTCGCCAATCCCACCGCCGAGCACGCCCACCTCGTCCTCCCCGCCGCCACCTTCGCCGAAAAACGCGGCTCGATGGTCAATCTATCCGGCCGCCTCCAGCGCCTCAACCGCGCCGTCGAACTCCCCGGCCAGGCCCACGACGACTGGGAAATCCTACGCGACCTGCTACTCGCCATCTCCGGCGAGAAAAACGAAGCCCATCACATCGAGGACATCTTCAAGGCACTCGCCGAAGCCGTCCCCGCCTTCAGTGGCCTCACCCTCTCAAAAATCGGCCATCAAGGCACACAAATCACTGACACCGGCTACCAGATACCACTCCTCGCCAACGAACGCGCCCGCAAAGCGGCGGGGCTGATTAATGGGTAAATTTCTAACCTCTAACTTTTAACTTTCCCCCTTCCCCATGCCGGAAATCCTCATCCAGCTCGCCATCATCATCACCCAGATCGTTGTCCTGACGTTTGTCGTGGTGCTGCCACTCGTGCCTTTATCCGTCTATTTCGAGCGTCGCTTCTCCGCCGTCATCCAAGATCGCGTCGGCCCCAACCGTGTAGGAATTCCCTTTACGCTGTTAGGATTTAAAAAGGACTTCCATTTGTTCGGTCTGATCCAACCGATCGCCGACGGCCTGAAGCTCTTCCTCAAGGAGGATTTCACCCCAGCCCATGTTCGCAAGGCGTTTTACTGGATGGCTCCGGCACTCACGGTGGTCCCGGCATTGATTACCGTTTGCGTCGTCCCCTTCGGCTCGCCCATCAGTATCTTCGGTCACACCGAGAAACTCGTCATCGCGGATCTCGACATCGGACCCTTGTTCATTTTCTCCGTCGCCTCTCTATCAGTCTATGGCATTACTCTAGCAGGTTGGGCCTCGAACTCGAAATTCCCATTTATCGGCGGCGTACGCTCCACCGCTCAGATGATTTCCTATGAAATCGCCCTCGGTCTCTCGATCATCCCAGTGCTCATGTATTATGGCGATCTCAACCTCAGCAAAATCGTCCAATACCAAGCAGATCACGGCTGGCTGCTGCTTCCACTCTGGGGTCACGACGCCGACCACACGCTTGTTAGCAAGCTGCTCTTCTGGTTCCCCGGTGCGATCGCCTTCCTCATCTTCACCATCTCCATTTTCGCGGAAACCAACCGCATGCCCTTCGACCTCCCCGAGTGCGAAACCGAACTCGTCGGCGGCTATCACACGGAATATTCCTCGATGAAATTCGCCATGTTCTTCATGGGCGAATACGCCGCCATGGTCATCGGCTCGGCCCTCATCATTACGCTCTTCCTCGGTGGCTGGTCGATCGGCTTTGGCGCGGATGCCTGGGTCGCCAAACTGCACATCGGCGACTTCCACTTTGGCGGCCTCATCCACATCGGTTGTTTCCTAACTAAACTAATCGGCTTCATCCTCTTCTTCATCCTCGTCCGCTGGACGGTGCCGCGGTTCCGCTATGACCAGCTCATGAAACTCGGCTGGGTCGTGTTCTTTGAAGCCGCGCTCATCAATGTTTTTCTCGCAGCGCTCATCATTGCCGCGCCCCAACTCACTGGCTTTATCATCAGTATCGGCGGCGTGCTACTCATCGCCGTGACGATTGCCGTCATCTGGGTCGCGAAAGTTTCCGAAGAAACGCCGAAAATTCTCCGCGCCTGACCGTCGATTTTAAATCAAAAATTTCAAATTTCAAATTTCAAATCACCCCCAAATGGCCGTCGTCAAACTCCAACGCCCGAAGCTCAATTTCGGCGAGAAAATTTATTTCGGAGCCCTCATCAAAGGCTTCTTCCTCACCATGACCCACGCCGTAAAAACGCTGCGTGGTAAATCTGTGGGAGCCAAGGAACTCGCCTCGTCCGGCCTTGGGATCACCATGCAGTTTCCCGAAAAACGCTGGGACGAACATCTCCCCGAATACTACCGTGGTGCCCCCACCCTCGTCACTGACGAACAAGGTCGCGAACGCTGTGTTTCCTGCCAACTCTGCGAATTCATCTGCCCACCGAAAGCGATCAAAATCACGCCTTCCGAAATCCCCTCCACCGACCCATGGGCCAAGGTGGAGAAACGCCCGCTCGAGTTCGATATCGACATGATCCGCTGCATCTACTGCGGCATGTGCGAGGAAGTCTGCCCCGAGCAAGCGATCTATCTCCGCAAGGACTATCTCATCACCGGCCTCAAACGCGCCGACATGGTTCACGATAAAAAGAAGCTCTACGAAATCGGCGGCACCCGCGTGGGCCTGGTCAACAAGTGGAATGAACTGAAATGATGTTTAAAGGTATTGGATAAAAGTCAAAAAAGACGGGTCCGTCTCTTCACCAATAACATATACTAAATAACATTATGCTTTCTGCGCTCCCCATACTTACTACCGCGCTGTTTTGGTTGTTCTCTACCATCATGCTGATTGGCGGTATTTCCGTCATTGCGTTTCGCAACCCGGTTTCCAGCGCACTCTCGGTCGTCACGTGTTTCGTTGGTCTGGCGGGATTATTCATCGGTCTCAGCGCCTTCTTCGTCGGTGTCATCCAGATTCTCGTCTATACCGGTGCAGTGATGGTATTGTTCCTGTTCATTATCATGCTGCTCGATCTCAAGGATGAGGAAAAACGCGCCAAATCCCTGCTCCCGGTCGCTGCCGGCCTCGGCTTGGTCATTGCATTCGTCATCCAACTCTTCGGCATCCGTTCCCGCTCGCCCAATTTGGAAGCCCCGGCCCTCGATGCTCAAACCCTTGCTTCCGCCGCCACAGGTTTCCCAGCAAAGAGCAAAATCGCCATCACCCTCACCGAAGGCAAACTCCCCGACGTCCACCTCATCGGCCACACCCTCTTCACCCAGTATAACCTGCCACTCCAAATACTCGGTGTCCTCCTCCTCGTCGCCACCGTCGGCGTCGTTGTCTTGTCTAAGAAACAAGCCGACTGACTTCCATATTTAGAATTTATTACTTAAGAAAATGGCTTCATTAAACGACTACCTCCTCGTCTCCGGCCTCCTTTTCGCCATCGGCCTTGCGGGCGTGGTGTTGCGCCGGAATATCATCATCGTGTTCATGTGCCTAGAACTCATGCTCAGCGCGGCGAACCTCACGCTGGTGGCTTTTTCCCGCTTCCATCCCGCGCCTAACGGACTTCCCGATTACAACGGCCAGATGCTCGTCTTTTTCGTCATCACCGTCGCCGCTGCGGAAGTCGCCGTTGGCCTCGCCATCATCGTCGCCCTCTACCGCGCCCGCCAAACCATCCACACCGACGAACTGACCTCGCTCAAGGGCTAGTCTCCTTTCGGATTACCGCTATCACTATTCCGTAGGAATTTAGCCGAACACTCCACTCTCTGTTCTGAGGCAAATCACTTCAAACTTCATCCCATGACCCTCCCCTGGATCCTTCTCTTCCTGCCGCTCGCCGTTGCGGCAATCAACCAGCTCGTGCTGAAAAAATCCGGGCTTGTTCCGATCTTCTCGACCGCATCGGCGGTAGCAACTTTCGTCATCGCATTCATGATCTTGGGTCAATCCGGCACCGCCTCATTTGCTTGGGCGACCATTGGGGATTTCTCAATCGATATCGGCATTAAACTCGACCAGCTTTCCACCGGCATGATGATCGTGGTCACCGGTGTCGGCGCGCTGGTCCACGTTTTCTCGCTCGCCTACATGAAGGATGACAGCGCGAAGGCCCGCTATTTCACTGGCCTCTCGCTCTTCATGTTCTCGATGACCGGCATCGTGCTTGCCGACAATTTCATCATGACCTTCATCTTCTGGGAGTTGGTCGGACTCAGCTCCTACCTGCTCATCGGTCACTGGTATCAAAAGAATTCCGCGGCCGATGCCGCAAAGAAAGCCTTCCTCTGCAACCGCGTGGGCGACTTCGGATTCATGGTCGGCATCCTGATGCTGTGGGGTATCACCGGCCATCTTGCCTTCGATCAAATGAAGGGTGGCTTGGAAGCCTTCCAGCACGCCAACGCCCCCATCGCCGTCGGCGTGCTTTCCGCCGCGATCCTCTGTGTCTTCTGCGGCGCGGTTGGCAAATCCGCACAACTTCCGCTCCACGTCTGGCTTCCCGATGCGATGGAAGGCCCGACTCCCGTGTCCGCCCTGATCCACGCCGCCACCATGGTCGCCGCTGGGGTTTACATGCTGTTCCGCCTCCAAGTCACGCTCGGTTTTGAAAACTTCGAAGGCCTGCTAGCCAGCCAGATCATCGCTTGGACCGGCGGCATCACCGCCCTCGCC
>CANBTO010000267.1 GCA_947372405.1 Verrucomicrobiaceae bacterium | reverse complement strand
TCGCCACCTATCACACGCCATCGGGAAACACGCCGCACCTTAAGGGCATCACGCCGGATGTGGTGGTTCCCATCAGCGCGGCAGACCGTGCGAACCAACAGAAACGCTGCCACATCTCGACGCTCACACCGGAAGAACGCAAGGAACTGGAAACCTGGATCGATCCGGTGATGAAGTCGGCCGCCGCTTCGATGGAAAAGAAGTGATTTCCACTTCAAATCCAAGGTGCCTGGCGGAATCTACGTTCAAGCCGTCGCTCCAACCGCACCAGGGATCGGGCCGTCGTCTTCGGGGCGGTCTTCGCCCGCCTGCTTGGCCGCGGGCTTTTTCTTGAACTCGTCAGGCACCGGAGGCGGCTTCGGCGCAGTTGGCGGATCCTTCATCACGCCGAATTCTATCAGATCCCGGATGTGATTGGCATCCAGCGTCTCGAATTCCAGCAAGGCGTTGGCGATGAGCGCCACCTTGTCGCGACCTTCGTTGAGGATGCGTTCGGCGGTCGCGTAGGCTTCATCGATGAACCGCTTGATCTCCGAATCAATGACGCGGGCGGTTTCCTCCGAGTAGTTGCGGGACTTCGCCATATCACGGGCGAGGAACACGGGGGAATCCCCCTCGCCATACTCCACCATGCCGAGTTGATCGCTCATTCCCCACTCGCAGACCATGTGGCGGGCGAGCGAGGTGGCCTGGCGGATGTCGCCGGATGCGCCGTTTGAAACGTCGTCGCTGTGGAAGGATTCGGCGATACGACCACCCATGGTGACGATGAGGTTGGCGAGCGCCTCCTTCTTCTGCGTGGAATACTTGTCTCCTTCCGGCAGATACATCGTCGCGCCAAGATAAGGACCGCGCGGGATGATGGTGACCTTGTGCAGCGGATTGGTGTGCGGCAGCACCATGTTGAGGTAGGCGTGTCCGGCCTCGTGCCATGCGGTGCCGATCTTCTCCTTGTCCGACATGGCGAGACTGCGGCGCTCACGGCCCCAGCGAACCTTGTCGCGGGCTTCCTCCATCTCGTCGAGCGTGACGGCATTGAGTCCACGGCGGGCGGCTAACAGGGCGGCCTCGTTGACCAGGTTTGCGAGTTCCGCGCCGGAGAAACCCGGAGTGCCCTTGGCGATTTTCGACAGGTCCACGCCGGCGGCGAGTTTGATCTTCTTCACATGCACACGGAGGATTTCCTCGCGGCCGTTGACGTCCGGCAGATTGATGGTCACCTGGCGGTCGAAACGGCCCGGGCGAAGCAGGGCGGGATCAAGCACATCGGGTCTGTTAGTCGCCGCGATGATGATGACGCCTTCCTGCGTGTCAAAGCCGTCCATTTCGACCAACAGCTGGTTCAGGGTCTGTTCACGCTCGTCGTGACCACCACCCATTCCGTGTCCGCGGTGCCGGCCGACGGCGTCGATTTCATCGATGAAAATCAGGCAGGGCGCGTGTTTCTTGCCCTGCTCGAACATGTCGCGGACGCGCGATGCGCCGACGCCGACAAACATCTCGACGAAGTCCGATCCGGAGATCGAGAAGAACGGCACGTCCGCCTCACCGGCGATGGCGCGAGCCAACAAGGTTTTGCCGGTGCCGGGCGAACCGACCATCAGGACGCCCTTGGGTATGGAACCGCCGAGTTTCTGGAACTTGCGGGGATCACGCAGGAAATCGACGATTTCGAAGAGCTCCTCCTTGGCTTCCTGGATGCCGGCCACGTCCTTGAAGGTGACCTTGTTGCGGTCCATCGTGAGAAGGCGCGCCTTGCTCTTGCCGAAAGACATCGCACCACGACCTGCGGATTTCATCTGCTGGCGGAAAAGGAAGAACAGGATACCGATGACCAGAAGGAAGGGCAGGAAGGTGAAAAGAGCGCTCTTCAGGTAATCGCTGGTGCGCTCGTAGATCGCCTTGCCCGCGACGAGTTCGCGGAGTTCCTCGCCTTGGATCACGGTGGAAACCTCGACGCGGAAGGGAACCGCCTCGACTGGTTTGCCGTTCGCGTCCTTCTGTGTGACCAGATTCGTGACCACTTCCCGGGTGCCGACGATCACCGCATCCCTCGAATCCGATTTGGTTAGAACGCGCAGCGGATTGACCGAGTCATCGATCTTGATCTGTCCGAGCGCAAGGGCCTTGCGGAAATCCGCAAGTGAAAGAGCCTCCACGTCGCCTTCAAGCGGAGCTTCGGAGGTGGACTTGATCTGCTGCATGCGCACGTCGTCACCGAGTATCGTGCGGATCTGGCTTCCCTGGAGATCGAGGTTCACGCGCACTTGGAAATCGCTGCGTTTCTTCTGCGCTCCTTCCTTGGGCGCGACCATTTCCGGAGCCACCCACCCTGTGATCAAGGCATCATAGGCGGTATCGCTGGTGACGACCTTGAGAGGGCGCTTGATCGGATCTTCCTTGATGATGCGATCTTGATTCCATAACTCGCGGAACTCCGCGTAGGAAAGGGTTTTCACCGTCTTGTTCATCGCCGGTCCGAAGAATGCCAGACCAAGAATAAGGGAGGCTACGCCGAGCAAAATGAGCAGCCGCCAGTTGAAACCGTTGGCTTCTCCGGGGGACCGGTTCGGGTTGTTCTGAGGTGGGGTGGAATTCGGTGAGTCGGACATGGCGGAGTAAAAAAACCCGGGCGGCGGCAATTGATACGGCGTTTCTGCCGCGCCAGCCAAGACGCCCGGGAGCAAGCAAGGATAACGTATGGGGGTGAAAAGCAAACCCCTTTTTTGCGTGGGTCTTGCGGGCGGGCGGCAGGTCTGCCTAGAACACCGGTATGGAACCGCCCGCACCACCCAGAGACCCCCGCCATGCGCCGCATGCCAGGGAGCGCGTGATGCGCTGGTTGCGAGCGATTCCGGGTGTGGGACGCCTGCGGGCCCTGCGCCCCGGAGCGGACGCCCAGGTGGGCGTGCTGGTGGATGCGTTCGCCGCTTTCGCAACACTCGACGGCGAACTCAGCCCGCTGGAGGCGGACCTGATCCTCGACATGCTGCGCAGCGCTTTCCCCGAAGTGGACCACGGCTGGCTCGGCCGGCGCCTGCAGCGCGCGGTGAAAAGTCCGCAAGCCTTGCAGGGACTCGCCGCGGAACTCAAGGACAGCTATAGCGATTCGAGCAAGCTCGCTCTGGGATTGCAGTTGTTCACGTTGGTGGACGCCGCCGGGCGCTCGGAAAGAAACCGGGCGAGCTTCGAGGTCTTCATGCGCCGCCTTGGCAGGCCGGATTTCGGCACTGCGATCATGCGCGAGATGCGCGGCGATCTGGAGACACCGGCGGATGCGGACCTCCCCTTCGAACGCCTCATTTTTGGCAGGGACGGCGCGGACGTCATGCTTCCCCCCGCCGCAGTGGACCACGAGTTCAGGGTTTACCGGGCGGGCGACCTCATTCTTGTTAGAAACACCGGCTCCGCACCGCTGTGGATCCGCGGCAGGTCGGTGGAAACCGGCTCCTTCCTCCGCATGCGCGAGCGCCAGCCTTTGGTAGTCCCGGGATGGACGCTGAGCTTCGAGGACCTGATGTTCTTCCTCGACGTAAAGCGCACCGGCAACGCGCCTTCGATCTATCTGGAATCCGTCGATTCGAAACTCACCGCGGAGCGCACCCTTGGCCGGCAGAGCTCGCTGCGCGTCCGCTTCGGACTGGACGCGGAGGTCGAGGCGCTGCGGGACACCGAACTGCATGCCGGCAGCCGCGGGCCTCTGAAAAAGGGCGACGTCGTCATCTGCCGGAATCACGAACGCCTCGGCGACGAATCGGGTTTCAGCCTCTCCATCAACGAACTTCGTCGCAAGGCCACCCAGTCCGGCAGACGCTTCCGGCTCGCTGGCGACCGCCAGGAATACCTCGTTTCCAACGACGCTGCCTCCCTCTCGCGCGGCGATCTTCTGTTAGGTCCGAAGCTCTCCCCGAAAACCGTCCTCTTCATCCGCTACGACGCACAGCGCGCAGAGGGCGAGCTGCAGATCCGCGAGAGCAACGGACCGATCATGGTGGACGGCGTACAGGTCCGCCTGTCCGCCCCGCTGCGAGACGGCTCGCTGATCCGCCTTTCAGGAAGCCAGTCAGTGCGCTGCCGCTTCAGTGAAGGCTTCCTCGACGAGGAACGCACACTCATCGAATCCCTGCGGGTTGAAGACCTGATCCACGATTTCGGGCCGGATTCGCGCGCGCTGGATCACATCAACTTCGAGGTGAAACGTGGCGAGATGCTCTGCATCATCGGCCCCAGCGGCAGTGGCAAGAGCACCTTGCTTGCTGTTCTATCAGGCCAGCGCGAGCCCACCCGCGGCGCGGTGAAACTCAACGGCATCTCGCTTTACGAACGCCGCGAGCACCTCGTGCCGTTCATCGCCTACATGCCGCAGGAAGAGGCGCTCAATCCGCAGCTCACCGTCCGTGAACACCTGCGCCACGCGGTGACCATCCGCCGCCCCGCGCTCTCTCTGGCAGAACACGAGCGCCGTGTGGACAGCATGCTGGCCGAGCTTGGATTACAGTCCATCGCCCGCCGCACCGTCGGCTCGCCCGGAGACAAGACCATCTCCGGCGGCGAACGCAGCAGACTCAACCTCGGTCTCGATCTCGGCAGCCGGGCGGAAGTCTTCCTTTTCGACGAACCCATCTCCGGCCTCTCATCCAAGGATTCGGAACACGTTGCCGAAACCCTGCGCTCGCTCGCCCGCGAAAAAATTGTCATCGCCTCGCTGCACCGCCCCGGCGCGCCGGTGCTGCGCCTTTTCGACAAGGTGCTCCTGTTAGACAGCGGCGGCCGCCTCGCCTACTTCGGCACCACCGCCGGCATGGTCGGTTATTTCCGGGATGCCTGCGAGGAACTCGGCATCGCCCACCCGTCCATCACCGCCAAGTCCCCGCTCGGCGCGGACTTCGTTTTCGATGTCCTCGAAACACCGCTCAGCGCGATCGGTGGTGGCTCCAACACCGGCGCGGCCCGCCGTTTCCCCTCCACTTTCTGGCAGGAACGCTTCGAAAGTGCGGACCTGATGCAGGCCCTCAAGCTCGGCGGCTCCCCCATCGCACGGCAAGGCGAAGCTGAGCCCGACGAAAGCCTGCCGTTGCCACCCCGCCCTTCGCGGCGCATCCATGCGGTAATCGCCGTCTTCGCCACCCATTTCCTGCGCGCGCTTTTCTCCAAGCTCAGGAACCGCGGCACCATCTACAGCACCTGTCTGGAAGCACCGCTGCTGGCCGCCCTGGTGTCCATCACCCTGCGTTCCTCGCCGGACGGCCCTTACAAGTTCTCCACCGCGCTGCACATTCCGGCCTATCTGTTTCTCAGCGCCACCGTCGCCATGTTCCTCGGCCTCACCAATTCCGCGACCGAGGTCCTGCGGGACCGCCCCACGCTGCGGCGCGAGCGAAACTGCCAGCCCGGCGCGGCTTCATACGTCACCGCCAAGTTCTGCGCCCTCGGCCTCGTCGCCGCGGCTCAATGTTATACCTATCTGCTCGTTGGAAACCATTTCCTCGAGATCGAAGGCATGCAGTTCTACCACTGGATGTGGATGACGCTCACCGCGCTCACCGGCACCGCCATGGCGCTGGTCGTCTCCTCGATGGTGAAAACCGAGCGCGCGGCCCTCACCTCCGTCCCGCTGCTGTTAGTGCCGCAGATGCTTCTTGCCGGCGCGCTCGTGCCCTACCGCGAGATGAACCGCGGGCTGTTCATGGACGCAAAGGACATCCGCGAACAGGGCGGTGTGCCCGTGCCAGCAGCCATCATGCCGCTGCGCTACGCCTACGAGGCCATGATCGTGGCGCAGGCCGCGCGCAATCCCTTCGAAATCGAGCGCCTCCGCCTCCAACGCCGCATCGACAAGGTGCGCCATCTTGAAGCACCCATGGAAAAAGGCGAGTCTGAGCGCTTCGAACTCACCAAGGAGGGACTCCGCCACCTGCTAGCCGCAGGAGCCACCAACGCCGCCGAAGCCGAGGATCTGCTCTCGCGCATCCGCCGCTCCGCCGCCTCAGGCACCCGCGTGGAGGTGGAGACCATGAAACTCTGGCCGGATGATCCCAATGCGCAGCCCGCATCCGAGTTCTTCGTCAACGAACGAATCGACCTTATCGTCCGCGAGGCGGAAACCTTCCGCAACGACTATCGGAACAAGGAAAACCGCATCGTTTTCCACGCTCTCAAGAAACCCCTGCCTTGGGCCACCGCCACCCCCAATAAAACCCTCAGATACGAGGAGAACAACGACGATTTGGATACCGAAAAATACTGCGGATTCATCCTCCTCGGTATCGTCCTGGCCTGCGGCGTCGCATCCACCCTGATCATTTCCCGTCAGAACCGCCAGACGCACTGATCCGGAATCCATCACGTTACAGTTTCGAGTCCCCTCCAATTGCGGAACGGTTTTTTCTTGATCCCCGTAAAGCTCAGGCTACCAATCGCGTCCGCGAGCGTTTCCAAAAACGCCTGCGGAATACTCATCCGCAACATCGGAAACGGCCCGTGAACGCCGCTGTAGCTCAGGGGTAGAGCAGCTCATTCGTAATGAGCAGGTCGTCGGTTCAAATCCGACCAGCGGCTCCACCCGGCGTACACGTCAGGCCTGAACACAAAAAGACCTCTACTGGTAGCGAATCCGGTGACAATGACTCTGCTTTCGGCACCAGGCACCAAGGCCTGCCACTCAACCAAAGCCCTCTGCTTGTTGTGATTTCAGAACTCAGCGCCAAGGACCTCGTTCACCTACAGACTGCGGGGTGATTCCCGCATGCCGTTTGAACCACTTGGAAAAGTGCGACAGGTGCTTGAATCCGAGGTCGATCGCAACCTCCTTGATGCGGATGTCGGGCTGCCTCAGACGGCTTTGGGCGTGCTCGATGCGAAGGCGGTCCCAGAATTGGTGCGGCGTGGTTTGGAGATCCTTTCGGA
>CANBTO010000266.1 GCA_947372405.1 Verrucomicrobiaceae bacterium | reverse complement strand
GCTCTGGGCATCGCGCGGCTATGCCGCCATCGCCATGGACCTTTCCGGTTCCGGGGAGCAGAATCTGCCCCAAAAGGATGCTGGCCCCAGGCAGAATGACGATCTCATTTTCCGCACTGACATTCCCGTCACCGATCAATGGCCCTACCATGCCGTTGCCGCCGTGATCCGTGCCCACTCGGTCTTGCTGTCCTTTCCCGAGGTTGATGCGAAGCGCACCGCGATCACCGGCATCAGTTGGGGCGGTTACCTCACTTGCATCGTCGCCGGACTGGATGATCGATTCAAGGCCGCCGTACCGGTCTATGGCTGCGGGTTTCTCCACGAAAACAGCTTCTGGCTCAATTATTTTGAAAAGATGCCCGAAGAAGGCCGGGCCAAATGGGTGCGTCTGTGGGACCCTTCCATGTATGTCGGCTCCGCGACCATGCCGATGTTGTTTGTCAATGGCGGCAAGGACTTCGCCTACCCGCCTGACAGTCACGCGAAAACCTACGGCCTTGTGAGGTCACCCAAGAATCTTCACTTCGTGCCGGAACTCAGTCACGGCCATGTTTTTGACAGACCTTCAGCAATTGAAATTTTCATCCGCCAGCAATTGGAGGGCGGCACGCCCCTCGCTCGGATCGCTGAACCGGAAGTCAATGATCGTCAGGTGAAGGCAAAGGTGGAAAGCCGGACGAAACTGATCAAGGCGGAGTTGCATTACACCCTGGACCCCATGCCAGGTGATGTGAAATCCCGCGTTTGGAAAACCCTACCCGCGGAAATCGCCGATGACGCGATCCATGCGGAGCTGCCATCCGAAAAAACCAGCATCTGGTTTCTGAATGTGACAGACGAGCGCCAAGCCATCACATCGAGCCGCCTCATGATCGCAGACGAACCAAAGAAATAACCCGAATCGCTTTCAATCAATCTCAGTGAAATCCATCGGAGATGGAGCCGGCTAACGGACTCGAACCGTTGACCTGCTGATTACAAATCAGCTGCTCTACCAACTGAGCTAAGCCGGCCATGGACCTCGCGGTCTGGCGGGGAGTATTTCCATTCAGGCCACGGCGGGAAGCGTAAAATGCAGGCAAATCGAACATGCGCGCCGCCGGTTTGAAAACAGAGAAAAACCCGAAAAGCGCCGAGGGGTGACGGGTGCGACGCTCCGCAAGGGCATTTGTCACAAGATCAGGGCTGACAAGGGGGCTGATTCGTGATTTCAGTGCATCAAATGATTCTTCCTGATGATTTCGACATCCAGTTCACCCGTGAGCAGCTGGCGACAGGCTGCGAAACGATGAGGAGACTGCTCCGCGGTCTGCTGGATTCGAAAGGCAAGGTGTCCGAGGAGGTGCATGCCATCCGCAAGCTGGGCAAGTCGCTGCGCGGCGGGTTCGCGTTGTTCCGGTTGGAGAAGTCCTCGGGCATGGAAATCCAGGCGATCGGGCGGATTCTATCAGAATCGCGGGACGCGGTTTCGCGGCTGAACACCTGGAACAAACTCGCATGGGTGGGAGACCCGGCGGTTTCCAAGGCAATATCCGGACTGCTGGAACAGCAGACCCACTCCGCGGCGCGGCGGCCGCCGGTGGAGACCATGGACTGGTGCGTGGCGAGGGTGGATGAGGCCCTCTCACATCTGAATTTACTGCCTGCGGCAAACCTTGCGGAAATCGTGCGGACCGGATTGGACAAGCTCGGCAAGCGGGTGATCAAGCGATGCCGCAAGCTGGATCACCAGGCACAGGAGGATTTCCACGAAGCGCGCAAGGCGGTGAAGGCGTGGACCGGCGCCATCGGCCACATGCCGCACGGAACGATCCCGCTGGACCCGAAACTCCAGGAAATCGCCGAACTGCTGGGAGATGAGAACGATCTGGCAACCCTCTCCGTGTGGCTGGAGAAACATGGGTTCACCCGCAACTTCGCACCGGATTTATGGAAGACGCTGAAGTCCGCGCGCCACGGACTGCAGAAGCGTGCGATCAAGGAGGCGGCGGGCTTGCGCGAGGATTGAACCGCCTGCCGGCGGAATCAGGTGTGATTTTCAAAGATTCGAGCGGGCGGGAGTTGCGCAGGGAGCGATTTCCATTATGGAGAGGGCGTTCCGATTCTTCCCTGCAAGATCGACCGCTTCCAAACCATCCACTCCATGTCCGCACGCCTCGACTTCCGCAGCCGCCACCTTGGGCCCATCGGGGCCGACCGCGAAACCATGCTTCGCGAAACCGGTTATTCCTCACTCGACGCACTCGTCAACGACGCCGTCCCCGGCGGCATCCGCATGCCGGAAGAACTCGACCTGCCAGCGGCACGCTCGGAACACGGAGCACTCGCGGAGTTGAAGGCGATCTTCGCGAAAAACAAGGTGCTGAAATCATTCATCGGCCAAGGCTACCATGGCACCCACACGCCGGGCGTGATTCTCCGCAACATCCTGGAAAACCCCGGTTGGTATACCGCCTACACACCCTATCAGGCCGAGATCGCGCAAGGCCGCCTCGAAGCGCTGCTGAATTTCCAGACGATGATCACCGATCTAACCGGGCTGGACGTGGCCAACGCCTCGTTGCTGGACGAGGGCACCGCCGCCGCGGAAGCAATGAGCCTCGCGCTTGCCGGAAAGCCGAAAGGCAGGGCGATCTTCGTTTCCGACCGCTGCCATCCGCAAACCATCGACGTGGTCGTGACGAGAGCCGAACCGCTCGGCATCGAGGTGATCACCGGCGACTGGCAGACCTTTGAATTTCCCGCAGACGGCGGCGTGTTCGCGGTGCTCGTGCAGTATCCGGACACCCGCGGGTGCATCGATGACTTCACGGAATTCTTCAGCAAAGCCAAGGCCGCCGGAGCGGTGACCATCGTGGCTGCGGACATCCTGGCCCTGACGGTCCTTAAAGCTCCCGGCGAGTTCGGCGCGGAGATCTGCGTGGGCAACACGCAGCGTTTCGGCGTGCCGATGGGCTTCGGCGGTCCTCACGCGGCATTCATGGCCTGCACGGACGCCCTCAAACGCAAGATGCCGGGACGATTGATCGGCGTGTCCATCGACGCGCGCGGCAAGCCCGGCTACCGGCTTTCCCTGCAGACCCGCGAGCAGCATATCCGCCGGGACAAGGCGACCTCCAACATCTGCACCGCACAGGTTCTGTTAGCTGTGATGGCATCGATGTATGCGGTCTATCACGGACCGGAAGGACTCAAGCACATCGCCGGCGAGGTGTTTGCAAAGGCGGCGCGTCTCGCATCATCTTTGGAAAAGGCCGGCATCACTCTGGAAGAAGGACCTTTTTTCGACACCGTGGTCGCCAATGTCCCGGGCAAAGCAGCAGCCATCGTCAAGACCGCGGCGGACGGAGGCATCAACCTGCGTCTGATCGACGCCGACCACGTGGGCGTCTCGATGGATGAAACATCAGACAACGCGGATCTGGAAACCATCTGCAAGGCGTTCGGAGCCGCACTCATGGGTGAGGATTACCACTCGTCGCTGCCCGCCGGTTTGTTCCGCACCACGGATTTCCTGACGCAGAAAGTATTCAACAGCTACCACTCGGAAACCGAGATGCTGCGCTATCTCAAGCGACTCGAATCAAAGGACCTCGCGCTCAACGAGTCGATGATCGCGCTGGGCTCCTGCACGATGAAGCTCAACGCCACATCCGAGATGATTCCGCTGAGCTGGCCCGAGGTCGCCATGCTGCACCCGTTCGTGCCCGCGGACCAGAGCGAGGGCTACCGCGAGATGTTAGGGCTGCTCGAGGACTGGCTTGCGGAAGTCACCGGCTTTGCCGCCGTATCGCTGCAGCCGAACGCCGGCTCGCAGGGCGAATACGCCGGCCTGCTCGCCATCCGCCGCTATCACCTTTCGCGCGGTGATTCCCACCGCAACATCTGCCTGATTCCGGTTTCCGCCCACGGCACCAACCCGGCGTCCGCGGTGATGGTCGGCATGAGGGTCATCGGCGTGAAGTGCGATGACTCAGGCAACATCGACGTCGCGGATCTTGAAGCCCTTGCCAAACAACACAGCGACAATCTCGCCGCGCTGATGGTCACCTATCCGTCCACACACGGGGTCTTCGAGGGAACGATCAAGGACATCTGCAATATCATCCACGATAGCGGCGGCCAGGTTTACATGGACGGCGCGAACATGAATGCCCAGGTAGGTCTAACAAGTCCCGGCCTGATCGGTGCGGACGTCTGCCACCTCAACCTCCACAAGACCTTCTGCATCCCCCACGGCGGCGGCGGACCCGGCGTGGGACCGATCGGAGTGGCAAAACAACTCGTCCCCTTCCTGCCCGGCCACCGCGAGCTGGATGACAAGGAAGGAGCCGTTTGCTCCGCACCATGGGGCAGCGCTTCCATCAACACGATTTCATGGATGTATATCGCCATGATGGGCGGTGACGGTCTCAAGGAGGCCACAGAGGTGGCCATCCTCAACGCCAACTACATCGCCAAACGCCTCGCGCCTTTCTATCCGATTCTTTACACCGGCAACGCGGGCCTCGTCGCCCACGAGTGCATCATCGACGTCCGTCCGCTCTCGGATGAAAGCCACATCACCGTCGAGGACGTGGCGAAGCGCTTGATGGATTATGGTTTCCACGCGCCCACCATGAGCTGGCCTGTTGGCGGCACGCTGATGATCGAGCCGACCGAATCCGAATCCAAGATGGAACTTGACCGTTTCTGCGACGCGATGATCGCCATCCACGGCGAGATCAGCGCCGTCATCCGCGGCGAGTTGGACGCCAGCGACAACCCGCTCAGGAACGCCCCGCACCCTGCGGAAACGATCTGCGCGAACGAGTGGCCGCACGCCTACACCCGCGAGCAGGCGGCCTTCCCCCTGCCCTATCTCAGGCAACATAAGTTCTGGCCGTCCGTGGCGCGCATCGACAACGTGCACGGCGACCGAAACCTCGTCTGCACCTGTGACAGCGTGGAAAGCTACGCTTCCTGACCTCCACCATGACTCCCTCACCCATCGACTGGAACACCTGGCAGGGAGTCATCCACGCGACACTCATGTTCATCGTGAAGGACGGAAACATCCTTCTGATAGAAAAGAAGCGCGGTCTCGGCGCGGGAAAGATCAATGGCCCGGGCGGCAAGATCGATCCCGGTGAAACACCTCTTGAAGCCGTTGTCCGGGAAACCCAGGAGGAACTCGTCGTCACGCCGCTGGGCTCAAGGAAACTTGGAGAGCTGTGGTTCTCCATGTCGGACAGCCCTGACATCCTATGCCATGTCTATCGGGCGAATGATCTCGAAGGCACGCCCTCGGAGACGGACGAAGCCGTGCCGGTATGGACGGCGCTGGGAGACATCCCCTATCACCGCATGTGGGAGGACGACCGCCACTGGCTGCCTCTGCTGCTGGATGACCAAACCTTCCATGGCCGCTTCGTGTTCCAAGGCGAACGCATGGAGTGGATGGATATGCGCACCGACATCGAATGGTGACCTGAAACAAAAAAGGCCGCCTCCAATCAAGGAGACGGCCCGGGTTGATGTTTGAAGTTATCAGATCAGCGCCTGGATCGACGCACGGAGGGCATCGTACTTCGCACGGAGCTTCTCGGCTTCTCCTTCGGCCTTGCGGAGTTGATCGCTGACTTCGATGAGCGAGGCGATCTTCGAGGAGAGCCCGGAAGGAGCCGCAGCAGAAGATTTGGCTGCCTTGGGAGCCTTGCCGGCTTTCACCGCTTTGACCTTGGAGCCTTTGGCGGCTTTGCCACCCTTGGCGCCAGAGGACTTGAGCCAAGCGGAAACGGTAAGGACCGAAAGACCGAACTTCTTGGCGGCCTGGCTTTGTCCACCGCGACCATTGGCTGCATTGTAATCGGAAACGAAATCAACGACCTCTTTCTTCTGCTCGGCGCTGTAGCGCACACCACGGCCGCTCTTCTTGGCGACTTTGGCTGACTTTGCGGCCTTGGGTGCTTTCGGCGCCTTGGCTGCTTTCGGTGCCTTGGGTGCTTTCGGTGCTTTGACGGCCTTGGCTTTCTTGACCTTCTTGGAAGCACCACCGAGAGACTTGATCCATGCGGAGATGGTCAGGGGAGTGACTTTGAATTTCTTGGCGGCAGCGCTTTGTCCACCACGACCATTCGAGGAGTTATATTGAGCCACGAAGTCAACGACTTCCTTTTTCTGGGCATCCGAATAACGAACTCCCGTAGGCGATTTTTTATTGTTTTTAGTACTCATGACGGTGCACAACTTACGCTCGGTTGAAGCACCCGCAAGCCTAAATTTCGCGGTTTTCAGCCATCCTAATGTTGAATGAAGCGGTTTGATGTCATCAGGAATATCCGGAACATCATTCCAACCGTGAGAACAAGACCTTATCTTTCATCATGAAGGACAAGTGCCAACACGCGGTGACAGGCAGCGCAAACATCCAACTCCCGCATGGCTCGGGCATGCGGCACATGCCCTCGGTTCACGCTTGAGGGGGTGTTCCAAACCCGATTGATGTCCGGGCCGGCCTGCACTGTTGCGTGGATCTGATGGAACGCGGCACATATCCAAAGCCCGCTCATCCATACATCACAGCAGCGACAAAACAGCTCAGGATGATGTTAGCACCAGCAGCGCGTTGTGCCCCCCCATCCCGTGGGAAAGCTTCGCAACCGGACCCGTCGCCGCCAGCACCTGGTCAGGCAGATTAAAGCCAGGCTCATGCAGGCCCGGCAGGTTGGGTGGCAGTTGACCATTACGGAGGAATGAAGAAAGGATCACACATTCCAGCAGTCCGCTGGCACCGATGGTGTGGCCGGTGTACGGTTTGATAAGGTGCAACGTGGGTCTGGATTCGGGGAAAACCCGCGCAAGCAGCGCGGGATCCGCCGATGCCTGCACTGCCGTACCGGTGGCGTGCGGACATACGGCCGCGGGCCAGTTGGAGGCATGCTTGAAC
>CANBTO010000265.1 GCA_947372405.1 Verrucomicrobiaceae bacterium | reverse complement strand
ACCGCGATCGACATCCTGTCTCTCGGCCGCCCTCGCTCGTGGCGGCCCGCGAAGCTATTCCCCCGCACCTCCTCCAGTCAACCCATTTCGATCAAAAATTTGAAGTTTTTTCCCACATGCCCCCAAACACCGTGTGCCAACGGCTGGTTTTTCAGGTTTTGAGAGACAAGATCCCCTGAAACCAAGGTATTTTTGGATTAAGTGAAATCTCCACCCGCCAAGCCAGGCTGGTGTTTTTGACCTTGGAAATCCAGGGGTGACGGTGGATGCTCGGGTCAATGCCAGATCTTGTAAGGGTGGAACCGATCGCGCTGCTGCCGACGCAGGCGGGATGCGCTGTGTTTCTCGGGGATGGAACCAAAGCGATTGTATTCTACATCGACCCGGGCGTGGGCGCTTCAATCAACGCTTCATTGAGCGGGCAACTGCCTCCAAGGCCGCTGACACATGATTTGTATCTGCTCACATTGCAGGCATTCGGAGCGAAGGTTTCCCGCGCGGTGATCGTGAGCATGGAGAACGAGGTGTATTACGCGAGACTGATCATCGAAGCTGAAAACGAGATCATGGAGCGCAAGATCATCGAGCTGGACGCCAGACCATCGGACTGCCTGGCTGTTTCAGTGCGGTGCGGCGCTCCGTTCTATGTAGTTAGGAAACTCTGGGATTCGCTTGAGGACATGTCAGGGGTGCTTGCCGAAATGCGTGAAACCGAGGGCAACGGCGACAAGTCCGCCTGAGCGCCAGCACGCGGATTTTTTCCGGGATTCGTGCCTTGCGGGGGGAGTCTTCGATGTTAGTTTCGCGTCCTATGTCGCACATCACCGAATCACCCCTGCCCGGCTATCTTCATGAGGAAATCCTGCTCCACCCGGAGAAGCGCGCCTTCCCGCCGTTCGACCTGGTCCGGCTGCTTGGAACAGTGTTCGCGCCGACGCAAGGGTGCCGGGCATGCATCCTGATCGACTTCGACGAGCCTGCGGATCTCATCAAGGATTTCGCCTTCCTGAAACACGACGGATTCCAGGTTCAGAAGAACGCCCACCGTCATTTCTATCAGGGTTTGAGGAACGGCGCGCTGCAAGAGCTGGGAATGACCGGCGGCGAATTCTACGCCTACAGATGCACACACGGCTCGAACCTCGATCTTGCAGACGATGTCTGGGACACCACCGGAAACCACATCTCCCTGGACCGTGACATCTATCCGAACTACGATCTCATCCTCTGTATCTCCACCTTTTCCGCCACGGCTCCACTGACGGCCAAGGCGAAACAATACGGTTTCCGCGGCGCCACCCTGCACGGACTCAACGACGTGATCCTGAACTCAGGCCTCGCCGTGGATTACCACGAGGTTTCCGCCGACGCCGAGCGGCTGCGGCTCGCTCTAACAAAATCCGATTCCGTGGAGATCGACTTCGCGCTGGAGGACGGCCGGGTTCTAACAGCATGGCTCGGCCTTGGCGGACAGGAGGCGCAGAAATCCCACGGCCTCTGTCTTGGAAAAGCCCCGGACATCGCGAATCTTCCAGCGGGCGAGGTTTATTTCGTGCCCAGTGACGCGCGCGGGCAGTTCCCGATGAAATACGAGGACGGCACCCTCGGTGTGCTCGACGTGGAAAACCGCTGCATCTTCCGCTCCACGCTCATCGAAGGAAACCAAGCAACCATCGACGCGCACAACGCCCGCCTCAAGGACGATCCGATGACCGGCACGCTCGGGGAACTTGGATTCGGCACGCAGGTGCTGCCTGTTTCCGGCGCGGACATCCAGGATGAAAAGGTGTTAGGCACCTGCCATCTGGCCACCGGCCGCGACGACCATCTCGGCGGTGACATCCTGCCTTCGATGTTCAAGAAACACGAGAACTCGACACACGACGACATCCTGTTCGCACCGCACAAGACGCCTAACTTCAATATCCGACAGGTGCGCATGAAACGGGGCGCACAGGAGGAGATTCTGATCGAGAATTTCCGTCCGGCTCGCTATCTGATGGACGCTCTGGCTGCGGGAAGATGACCGGTTTCGGGGGCAAGCGAAATTTTCCGCGATGACGTAGTTCCGCGGAGCCGAAAACGGGCTATTCTGGCGCTCCCCCCAAAAAAATACGACATGACCAACAACCTATCCCCCCGGGTTGTGAGTATGCGCGGCATGACGCTGCTTGAACTCACAGTCACCATATCCGTCCTCATCCTAATCATCACCATCCTGTTCTTCGGAGCCACAGCGTGGAAACGAGGCAGCGATCGAGCCGGTTGCGTTCTCGCTCTGCGCAACGTCCAGGTGGCCGCGCGGTCCTACCAGAACCTGTATGGCTACAACTACGGTGGCCGCCCATATGCCGAGAACGGCACCCAGGACATCGCGAGCCATCTGTTCGACAAGGGTTACATCGAAAGAAACCTCTATGAACAGGCCACCGGCGTGCAGAAGTGCCCGTCAGGGGGCTCCTACACGTGCCCGACTCCCGATATTTTCCCCCAGCAGGGCGATCTCTACATGCAGTGCTCTCTGGCGGCTCTGCTGAGTCACGAACCGTCGGAGCACTCGGACTGGTAAATCACCGCTTGGCAGAATCCCGATTCCGGGTGATGGATGCGGCGCGACGATGCAATACCACGAAGCGATCGACTGGCTGTTCTCCACCCAGATGTTCGGGATCAAACTCGGACTGGAAGGCTCGCACCGGCTCCTCAAGGAGTATCTCGCCTATCCCGCGCACGGCACGAAGGTCATCCACGTGGCGGGCACCAACGGCAAGGGCAGCACCTGCGCGATGATCGACAGCGTCGCGCGCGCCTGCGGCCGCCGCACCGGGCTTTTCACCTCGCCGCATCTCATCGATTATCGCGAGCGCATCAAGGTTTCCGGGCAGGAAATCCCTGAAGACGCCTGTGCTGCGATGCTCACATCGCTGCGGGAAATCTGCGAACGCTTCGAAAACCATCCGACGTTTTTCGAAATCTCGCTGACCCTTGCCATGCGCTGGTTCCGTGAGCGCGAGTGCGAGCTCATCATTCTGGAAACCGGAATGGGCGGCAGGCTGGACGCCACCACCGCCGTGCCCGCGGACGTCTGCGTCGTCACTCCCATCGGGCTGGACCACACACAGTGGCTCGGCGAGACCTTGGAACTGATCGCGGCGGAAAAGGCCGGGATCTTCGTGCCCGGCAAACCGATCGTTTCCTCACCGCAGGAACCGGCGGCACGATTTGTTCTCGAAAAGGAGGCGAACGAAACGCGCGCACCCATCGAGTTCATCGAGGAGCCGCTGTTAGGCTATCCCATGGCGCTGCCCGGAGACCACCAGAAATGGAATGCCGCGCTGGCGGTAACCGCCCTACACAAGGCGGGACTACAGATGAATTCGGACAGCGTGCGTCACGGCCTTGGCACCGTCTCGTGGCCCGGCCGTTTCGAGGAGATCCAGCCCGGCATCATCCTCGATGGCGCGCACAATCCGCATTCCGCCGGAGTGCTCGCGATGACATGGCAATCCGCGTTTCCGGATACCAAAGCGGCGCTGGTCTTCAGTGCGGTGGCCGCCAAGGACATCACCGGCATCCTCGCAATCCTCGCTCCGCTGGCATCCCGGATCTTTCTTTGTCCCGTGAACACGCCCCGCGCGGTGACACCTGAAGAGCTCGCGGACTGCCTGCCCGCAGGCGCACCGCCACATGAATGCCTCGCTGACTTCCAGAGTGCGTTCATAGCGGCCAAGGACCATGGCACGCCAGTTCTGATCGCAGGTTCGCTCTTCCTCGTCGGCGAGGCGCGGGCGCTTCTAACAGGCGGCACATTCCAGGCGAGCTCTCAGTGATTCCGGGGACACCTTGGTATTCATCCGTTCCCACTGCTCAATACACCTCCACCGGCGAGCGCTTCCCGTCTTCGGCGCTGCGTTCGGCTGCGAGTTCCTCACCGAGCGTGGCGACGCGGAGATTCCAGACTTCCCCGTCAAGTCGTTGGTGTTCGGCGGTGGAGAAGTCCGTCGGCAGAGCGAGCTTGGACTTGAAATCTGCTAGAGAAGCGAGGCCGCGGTCGAGATCGCGGGCGTCCATGGATTCGAGGATCTGCCGGGCTTCCTCGGCCGCGTCAAGGCGGTGGCAGATCATGATGAAATCGTTTCCGGCATGCACGGCGCGGCGGATCGTTTCCGGCCAGCCGAAGGTGTTTAGGATGGCTCCCATGTCGAGGTCGTCGGTCATGACGAGGCCCTTGAAACCGAGTTCGCGGCGCAGGCATTGGTCGATCACTTCAGGCGAGAGCGAGGCAGGCACGGGATCGTCGCCGAAGCAGGGATAATGGCCGTGGCCGATCATCATCGAGTCCACCTTGTTAGAAAAGGCGCGGAAGACCTGCAGCTCGCAGGCGTCGAGCTCGGCGCGGGTGCGGGGGATGCGGGGCAGTTCGTGATGCGGATCGAGCCCGGCGAAGGTGTATCCAGGAAAATGTTTGCCGCAGGAAAGGATGCCTTCGGTGCTCATCGCGGCGCGGAAAATCTCGGCATTCCGGATGACTTCCTCAGCGCTGCCGCCGTAACAACGGCCGCGCAGCGAGTTGTCGGCCTCGTCGTCGAACGAGATGTCGAGCACCGGGCAGAGGTCGAGGTTGAAACCGAAAAGGCGGAGCAGTTTGCCGGTGAGTTCGCCATGCCAGCGGATGAGTTCGGGATCGCCCTTGTAGCGGAGCTGCTGGGCGTTGGGTGGCTCGTGGCCGATGAGGCGCAAGCGGGAAACCCGGCCGCCTTCCTGATCGATGGTGATGACGGGCTCGGTGACGGAGAGCTCGCGCAGGTCGTCGGTGAGCTTGCGGAGCTGGGTGGCGGAAATGATGTTGCGGCCGAACAGGATGAAACCGCCGGGCTGGAGTTTGCGCAGTCGCTCCGCCGTGGCCGCGTCCATTTCCGGTCCGGGCACTCCCACCAACAACATCTCACCTGGCGTGGTCATCATCATGGGCCATTGCTTGAATGATCCGGCCTGCCAAGCCAAGCAATTCCGTCACTCCGGCGCGCCGAACGAGCAGACGATCCACTCACCGCGCGTCGAATTGAGCGGGTTGCCGCAATACTGGCAGTTCACGTCGATCGTGTCGCCAATGGCACCACCGCAACTCGGGCACTGGTGCTGATAGAGCGAGCCTTTCTCCGGCACGGCGTCCGCATCCCGCTCCATGGCGAGAATGTATTCCGTTCGCACGACGTCAGAGTCCAGCGATGAAACGGAACCATCCGGCAGCAACTCCACCCGCCGCATGCTGGCGGACATGCCGAACTGCAGCATGTGCTGCGTTTCCTGGCGCCAGACATTCAGAAGAACCGCCTCGTTCAGGTAGATCCGGTCGAAAACCACATTCCGCTCGGGCAGCGTCTCCGTGAATGTGGCCAGCATCTGGTCCGTGACGAATCGCCTGATCGACGCCGGATTGCGCGTGGCGGTGGCGGTCATGATCTGCATGAACGCGTTGCTCGCCTTGTCCTCGGCCATCTGCACCGAGAAGTCAGTGCACTCGGATGCCATTCCAACAAGCGCCCCGGACATCTCCGTCGAAACATGACGTGCCATGCCGGACGAGCTGCCATAGTCATCCTCCTGCGTGATCTCCGCGAGCACCCAGTCGAAATCCCCCGAGTTTACCAATACCTGGCAGTGCGAACAGCGGCAAATCTCACCCATGTTCTTGTCGAGCACCGCCCCGCATGAAGGACAGGACTCGCTGGAGAAGATATCATATCCTTCCTTGCCGCTTGCGCCACGTTTCCTGATAAACGACCAGTATTCCACGAACGAATCGTCGCCTTCCTCATCGAGCGAATGATCCAGCCCGCAGACAAACGAGTCGCGCATGGATGCCGCCACCCGCACGTCGATCACATCATACGGACCGTCGGTCCGTGCCGAAACGGGCTGCACAGAGTTGATCTGGACGTTATCCAGTCGATTGCTTTGTTTCAGCAAACCCATCATCCGGAACTGCGTGGTGAAACGTTGGTACATCCCGTCCGAGATGAACTGCCGGACCGATGAGATGTCCTGCACCGACCACGCCTGCTGGATCTTCATGAAAGCATGGCTCACCCGGTTTCCGAACATGCTGAAATCGAAGTCCGGATGCTCCGTGAGGAACCGCTGGATGCTGTCGGAATCCACCTCGTATTCCGGCGATTCCGTCACGAAGGATTCCTCCTCGGAGGAAGCGGTCATCCGGGACTTGATGATCAGAAAGATCACATAGACGACTATGATCAGGATGATGATTCCGGGGCTGATATGCAATGACCCCCCACCGCTACCCGACGACCCGGACCAACTGCCGGAACCATGGCTGGAGAAGCCTCCGCCACCACTGCTGTGCCCGCCGCTGCTGCTGTGCCCGCCGGCACCGCCCGCCCTCGCACCCAGTTGGCCGCAGATCCCAATGAGCAGCCACACCATCAAAACCACCGGTGATATCCGGACCATTCGTTTCAGCAGAGTCATCATCGTTGACCGGAATATGTTAGAAGTTTGCTCAATGATTCTCGGGAGGATGTTCGGACGCGGCAGCCTGCGCAAGCATGATGCCCAGCGGCGAGGGAGTGAGACGGTCCGCAGGCGCGTTGTGCAGCGCGGCCACGGTCGCCATCGGATCCAGATGGTTGAGCGGATCACCCACGTAGCCCGCGCCGATGTCCAGCCACGGGCCTTCGCGCATTTCGAAATGCAGGTGCGCCGGATAATAACCATTCGCCGTGCCGACGGCGCCGATCTTACCGCCTCTCGCCACCAGCGAACCCACCGTCACATCAATACGGCTGAGGTGCGCGTACATTGAATGCAGGACCCTCCCGTCGCCCGCCTTGTGCGCGACGACGATCATGTTGCCCCATCCGGCCGCGGGTTCCCCGGCATACACCACGAGCCCGTCGGCGGCGGAGAAAACCGGATCGCCGAGATCGGTGTTCATGC
>CANBTO010000264.1 GCA_947372405.1 Verrucomicrobiaceae bacterium | reverse complement strand
GCCAAGGTCCGCAAGGACCTGCGCCGCTGGCTGCGTGTCTTCCATGACGAGATCGGCCTCACCACCCTCTTCGTCACCCACGACCAGGAAGAGGCGCTGGAACTCTCGGACCAAGTCGTCGTCATGCGCAACTCGCGGATCGAACAGGTTGGCGATCCACAGGAAATCTACGACCGCCCGCGCAGCCCGTTTGTTTACGAGTTCCTCGGCAACGTCAACAAGCTGACCGGTCCCAACGGCACCCACCGATATGTCCGTCCGCATGAAATCGAGGTGCTCTTCGCCGCGGAATACGATCCCGCCACCGACCGCCTCGCCAAGATCCAGCACCTGTTCTCCGCCGGACCGGTGGCCACACTCAGTGTCCGCCTGGACGACGGCAAGTTCGTGGATGTTGAACTCTCGCGCAAACAGCTCGACGAACTCGGACTCAGCGTCGGTGACGAAGTGGCGATCCGGAGCACGGTCGCCGATGACAAGGCTCCGTGATAGCGGTTTCATCTAACGAAGCTCACGAATCCGCATCAGGCGCTCTCCCGCAGCGCGCAGGGTTTCCTCGTTCTTTGCGAAATGGAAACGGATCAGGTGGTTCACCGGCTCACGGAAGAAACTCGAACCGGCCACGCCAGCCACGCCGATTTTACGGATGAACCACTCGGAGGCCGACGTGTCGTTGGCGAAGCCGAGCGACGAAATGTCCACCATCACGTAGTAAGCTCCCTGCGGCTCGGTGAACGGCAGGCCCGTCGCGCGGAGCAGCCCGAGGAACAGATCGCGCTTCGCGGAATACAAGTCCCGCAGGCCGATGTAGTAGCTGTCCGGCAGTTCCAGCCCGGCCACCGCGGCTTCCTGCAATGGAGCGGCGGCCCCGACTGTTAGAAAGTCATGCACTTTCCTCGCCTGCGCGATGACCGCCGGAGCCGCCTGGACGTAGCCAAGACGCCAGCCGGTGATGGAGTAGGTTTTCGAGAGCGAGTTGCAGGTGATCGTCCTTTCGAACGCGCCGGGCAGGGCCGCGAAATGCACGTGTTCGTGCGGCGCGTAAACGATGTGCTCGTATGGCTCGTCGGTGATGACGAAGGCATCATGTTTTTCGGCAAGCGCGAGGATTTCCATCAACTCGTCCCGGGTGAAAACCTTGCCGGTCGGGTTGGAGGGATTGCAGACGACGATCGCCTTCGGCTTTTGAACGAAGGCCCGCGCGAGATCTTCGGGATCATAACGGAAATCCGGCGGATGCAGCGGCACGTAGATCGGCTCCGCTCCGGACAGGATCGCGTCCGCCGCGTAGTTCTCATAAAAGGGCGAGAAGACGACCACCTTGTCGCCGGGATTACAGGCGGTCATCATCGCCACCATCATCGCTTCGGTACTACCGCATGTGACCACAAGGTGCTGGTCCGGATTGATCGGCAGGCCGGAAAAACGACGGATTTTTTCCGCCAGCGCCTTGCGGAAACGCGGCGCGCCCCAGGTCACCGCGTATTGGTGGCAGGTTCCGCGGCTCGCTTGTTCCAGTGCGGCGAGGAGTTCCTCCGGCGGATTGAAATCCGGGAACCCTTGGGAGAGGTTGATCGCACCGCATTCGTTCGCAAGGCGGGTGGTGCCCCGGATCACGGACTCGGTGAAGGCGGACAAGCGAGCGGCGGTGGCGGGCATCGATGGATTTCTTGAAGCGCTGGCTCGAAGACGTCAATGCCGTGTTTGATCCAGCGCGCAGTCCACCAGCCTGCATTTACCGCTTTGCCATTCCGAGGATCGGCGCTAGGGTCCGCCCCTTTCCATGAACACCGCAGAACTCTACCAGCAGCATGTCCTTCCGACCTACGGGCGCTTTCCGCTTGTCCCGGTGCGTGGCGAGGGCTGCCGCCTGTGGGATGAAAACGGCCGGGAATACCTCGATTTCTGCACCGGCATCGCCGTCTGCTCTCTCGGCCACTGCCATCCGCGCCTCGTCGCCGCCATCCGCGAACAGGCGGGGAAACTGCTGCACGTCTCCAATCTCTATCAGATTTCGCAGCAGGCGGAACTGGCGGAGGAAATCAACACGCACCACGTCCGCCTGCCCGGCAAGGTCTTCTTCTCGAACTCCGGCGCTGAGGCCAACGACGGCCTGATCAAGTCAGCCCGCCGCTTCGGCCACAAGCGCACGCAACCGGACGGCTCCGCGCGTTTCGAGGTCATCACCTTCACGCTCTCGTTCCACGGCCGCACGCTCGGCTCGATGTCCGCCACCGGCCAAGCGAAGATCCACGAGGGCTTCGATCCCCTGCTGCCCGGTTTCCGCTATCTTCCGTTCAACGACATCGCCGCCATTGAAAACAGCATCCGTCCGGAAACCGCCGCTGTTTTGTTAGAGCCGATCCAGGGTGAGGGCGGGGTGAACACCGCCACGCCGGAATTCCTGCGCGCCGTGGCCGCCGTCTGCAAAAAACACGATCTGCTGCTGCTCTTCGACGAAGTGCAGGCCGGCTTCGGCCGCTGCGGTGATGCGATGGCCTGGCGCATGATTGCTCCGGAAATCCAACCCGACGGCATCTCATGGGCCAAGGGCATGGGCGGCGGCGTGCCGATCGGCGCATTCTGGCTTAGCGATCGCGCCATCGATGACGCGGGCAACGCGCTCTCCTCGCTGATGGGCCCGGGCTCGCACGGCTCCACCTACGGCGGCAATCCACTTGTCTGCGCCGCTTCGCTCGCCGTGCTTCAGGAAATCCGCGAGCAGGAACTCGCCGCCCACGCCCTGCTGATGGAAGTCCGCATCCGCGAAACCATCCGCTCGTGGAAACTTCCCGTCATCACCGAAGTCCGCGGCAGCGGATTGTTGTTAGGCGTGGCGCTCGATCCCGCGCTCATCCCGACGCCGGAAAGCAAAACTGCGGCACTCTTCGTCGTCACGCAACTGATGGAACACGGACTGCTGGCACCTCCCGCCGGACCGAATGCATTCCGCCTGCTGCCTCCACTCAATGTCACCGAAGCCGAAATCGACGAGGCGCTGGCCATCGTGAGGACGGTAATGGAGGGGCTGGGGGCCAGGGGCTAGGAAGAGAAGAGAAGAGACACGCATATGCACATTCAATATTATCGTGACTTGTTGGTGTGGCAGAAGGCCATGGATCTTTGCGTGGAAGTCCACGATGCCTCGCTGCTTTTTCCAAAGCATGAGGTCTTTGGTTTGAGTGCGCAGTTGAATCGCTCGGTGGTATCCGTTCCTTCAAATATCGCAGAAGGACATGGCAGACGCACCACGCCTGATTTTATCCATTTCCTTTTCATCTCGCGCGGCTCCCTCAACGAAGTGGAAACACAACTCACCCTCGCAATGCGCTACAACTACTTGTCGCAGACCGATCATGACGATCTCCTTGAGCGTTGCGGCGAAATCGGCCGCATGCTCAATGGATTGATCGATTCGCTCGAGCGCCGCCTCGCCTCAGCCTGAACCCTCCTCTTCTCTTCTTTTCTTCACTGGCCCCCAGCCCCTGAACCCACGCCCCTCAACCGGCCCTAGCCCCTCAACCTCCATGAAACATCTCCTTTCCATCGAACAACTCAGCGCCAAGGAAATCCAAGGCCTGCTGGAGTCCGCAGCTTATCTCAAGCGCCAACGCGGACGCGACGGCACGCAGCTGGCGGGCCAGACCTGGGCTCTGATCTTCACCAAGTCCTCCACCCGCACGCGCGTGTCGTTCGAAGTCGGCATCCGCGAGCTTGGCGGCTTTCCGATGTTCCTCTCGAAAAACGACATCCAGCTCGGCCGCGGTGAACTCATCAAGGACACCGCCCGCGTGCTCGGCCGCATGGTGCACGGTGCCATCATCCGCACCTTCGCCCAGCAGGACGTGGTCGAGTTCTCCGAATATTCCGGCATCCCGACGATCAACGCGCTCACCGATGACGAACATCCCTGCCAGATTCTCGCCGACCTTCTAACGGTTCAGGAGAAGATCGGCGGCTGGGAGGGAAGGAAGATCGCCTTCATCGGCGACGGCTTCTCCAACATGACGCGTTCCTGGATGTGGGCCGCCAAGCGCCTCGGCTTCGAGCTCGCCATCGCCTCGCCCGTTTCCTGCCAGCCACCCGCGGAGTTTCTAACAGCTCTCGACGCTCCCAACGTCACCATCACCGCCAGCCCGGCGGAAGCGGTGCGGGACGCCCACGTCATCAACACCGACGTCTGGCTCTCGATGGGCCAGGAGGACCAGAAGGACAAGGAACTGGAATTCACCGGCTTCGAGGTGAACTCCGGGCTGCTCGCCGAAGCCGCGCCCGGCCACATCGTGCTCCACTGCCTGCCCGCCTATCGTGGCAAGGAGATCAGCGACGAGATCCTCGAACTCCATGCGGACACCATCTTCCAGGAAGCCGAGAACCGCCTCCATGCCCAGAAGGCGATCCTCGTCGCGCTCGCACGCTGACGTCCTGTCATGTGGCGGAAAAGATTCTGCTAGGCGCCTCCTTGCATGGTCCGCCTCGATCCGACATGCCTAACTTGATTCATTGACTCGACCAGGGTCATTGTCCCGCCGAGAGGCAGTCATACAAGCGCCGGTCGGCAGAGCTCGATGTCGTGGACGACACTTTGCCAAGAATGACTTTGGCCTCCTGCGCACGCCCGGCACGGATCAACCGGGCCGCCTGCCGCAATTGAAACCCAGCCGATTCCTGGGCCGAATCAGCACGCTCGGCAGCCTGCGAAAACAGCGAAATCGCGGCAGCATCGTTGCCCGTTGCCATAAATCCTTCGGCGAGCTTGCTGTGGAAGCGTTTTTCATCAGGCCACGCGGATTGCAGGTCCTGGACATGGGTCATCGCTTCATCCATGGAAAGCAAACCGGTTTTGGCAACCGTTAGATTTGCGATCCCATCCTTCTCCAGTTGTTGTATCGCAGGAAGTCTCAACAATCCATCCGCCAACTTCATTCGCAACTCGACAGATTGCCGGTTGCCTCCCTCACCAGCGACCGCCCGAACTGCCTGGTAGAGAGTCTCCATAAGCTCTGATTCTTCAACGACGTGGTTGTTGACGGATTTTGGCAGACCATTCCACCGGTCGGCTGTTGCGGCTCCTCCCTCCAAACATTGCAAGACCAAGTCGTAAGCAAGCCATTTTGCTCGGGTCGTTCGATCCAACTTCATGCGGTTGCTGCCCATTAGAAACTCGATCCATTGGTGGCATGCTTCGGAATTCCTTTTGGGTGTCTCCCCAAGTGCGCAAACATACATTCGCAAAATCATGGCAGCATAGGAATTGATCGCATCCATGCCTTCCGTGTTGCCATAATACAGATCACCGCTTTCTTTCTGCGAATTCAGGATGCGACCGAGTTCCGCAATTGCGAGGGAAGAATCACCTTCCGCGAGTTTGATGGCGGCTCTCGTGGCCCATGGCAGGATAGCAAGCGGCGTGCGGTGCGCTTTATCCATCACCAATTTCCCGATATCTCCCTTGTCAGCGACTTCGATCAAATGAAATTTCAATTTGGGATAAGTCTCTGGAAAGGTCAGCACTGTCAGGGCGAATGCCCGATCACGCCACGGGCTCGCCGTAACCGGCGATTGCAGAAGCACGTCGAGGTGCTTCTGCAACTGCGCCTCGCGAGGCTCATAAGGACCGAAATTTCTCATCAAGGCCGGCGATGGATCGCTGGTATTGATGAAGAACACATTACCCGCGAGAAGCATTTCCTCCATTCCTGATTGATGTGCGGCAGCGGCAACTTCTGCCCACGCTTTTTCCACCACCGCTTTCGGGCGGACGAATGGAATCCTTTGCCCATTCGCAAATTGGAGTTCAAGCATCCAGTTTTTCACCGTGGTCTCCGGGTTTCCCAAAACGGCAAGCAAGGCATTCCAACCTGTATCAGGATCGCCATCAAAATCGTGAGACCATCCGGTTGTCATCTCCTTCCACAATCGTGGCGGCATGATTTCCATCAGCAGTTGGCTGCCGAGCCGGCCGCTGTAATTTGCGAAAATTTCCTTCGTCAGATAATCACACACGAGTCTGTCAACCTCCATCCATCGCTCGTCTCGTGGCAAGTTGACGAAGCATTGGAGCATGGGTTTCAACCGCGCGATGGCTACGACGGTCGGCTTGAATTCGACAAACTTTGCAATCGCGGTGAACGTCCATTCCCGCGTCACCGCGTCGGAATAATGCTGGCAGAAATACCCGCCGAGGATGACTGGAAGACTTGTCCCGGGAGCGGACGCCTGGATTTCGTCGAGATAGGGTTTCCAAACCTTGTCGGGTTCTGTTTCCGGATCACTTTCCAAAGGCTTGTCGTGCGCTGCGGCGGCGAAGTGCCGGACCCTTGTGAGCATGAAAAGTTGTCGGGTGACACGACTGTTGGTATTCTCCAGCCCAAGACTCCACTGTTCGATTTCGCGCCGATCTCCGGGAGTCAGGCCATCGAGCCAAGGGTCGAACTCAATGGGAAGCAATTCGGTGGGCATTCCAGAGAACGCGATTTCCAGTTTCTCCAAAACCTTTTGGGTGGCAGCGACCGGCCACGCTTCGCCTCCCGCTTCCCGCCATGCGCTGTTCATCATTTTGCCGTCCGCCCATTCGCTGGTAAAATCATGGTCTGTGAACAACTCGGCTCTTTTCTCCATCAAACAGACCTGGTGGCTGAAAATCATATTTGCGGGAAAATCCATGTGTTGAGTGAACTCTCTCAACCATCCTGACGGGGTGAAACGCATATAGCCATTCAATGAATGGATATAGGAACACGCAGCAACAAACACTTCAGCCGCCTGGGAGGAATTGGTTTTTGCAAGACTTAGGATTGCGGGGAAAGTGGTGTTCAAAAACGTCTTTTCATCGAGGAAAATCGTGGGCGCTTCATGAGTGTGCTTCAAGATCTTGTCGGTGATTCCGGCGCGACTTTTAGCCTCGGATGCCGTTAATGGTTCAAGTTGACGGCTGAGTTCAGCGGGCATGTGATCGAGATCTGGCATTTGC
>CANBTO010000263.1 GCA_947372405.1 Verrucomicrobiaceae bacterium | reverse complement strand
CCGCAGCGTGGCGGAGTTCTATTGTGGATCCACAAAGTACTGCCTCAGCGTGGCGGAATGGCTGCGAGTGACCAAGAAGCAAAAGAGATGCCTGCGGTTCGCTTCAGTTCTGCCGCGGATCATCGCCGGGTTGTTTCTGCCGCTGGGAGCCCTGCGACCTCTGCGAGGGCTGCTGTTGTGGCTGTTGCTGGCGAGGCTGAGATTGCGGTTGCTGCTGGCGCGGCTGGTCACGCGGACGCTGGACTTCCTGTTGCGGGCGGGACTGTTCGCGCTGGCGCTGTGTGTCCTGTTGCTGGCGGGCGGCGCGTTGTGCCTGGACTTCCGCCTGCTGGCGTTCGTTCTCGCGCTGCTCGGCCTCGAACTGTTGCTGGCGCGCCTGTTCACGCTGGCGCTGGGCTTCCTGCTGTTGCTCCTGGAACTGGCGCGCGCGCTCGGCTTGCTGTTCCTGCTGCGTGCGCTGACGCTCGGCATTCGGGTCCACGTGCGGTGGGACCTTTGGCAATACCCTGATGTTGTCGTTGTCCCGGCGAATCTGTTCCTCAGGGCGCCTGGTCTCCTGGTTCTGGCGTTCCTGCTCGGCCTGTGCCTGTTGCTGCCTGCGGATCCGTTCGTTTTGCGCGTCCGGTTGCGGGACAGGTTCCGGATTGTTTCTCACCACATCCGGTTTCCCGTGGTTCATTCCGGCCGGTGGCCTGTCGTCATGGCTCGCACGTTCCTGATCGGGTCGTGGCTGCTGCGGTTGCCGGCCAGGTTGCGTTCTTTCAGCGGGTTTGCCCGTTAGATCCGGAGCGGCAGGGCGCGATCCGGTCACGCGGTTGCTGGTGACGCGAGGAGTGCTGTCCCTTGTCTGACGACGATTCGATTCAAGCTGTTCCATGCGGTGCTGGTTGAATTTCCCCGCGCCACCGAGATCGGCGATCACCAGATCGGCTTGCTGGCGGCTTTCCTCACGGTGCTTGATGAAACCTTCCGTCAGTTCGGCCTCGGGTTCCTTGTCACGGTTCACCTGAACCGATTCGATGCGGCCGGTGATTTTCCCAGGTTTCAGCCCCTCGTTCCACGGAGCATCGATGTTGGGTGCGGCCACGGTGAGGAGATCGCCTTGGAAACGGGGACGCCTGCCCGCAGGAGCATGGCTGCCGTCCAACTGGAGACGGCAGTAGGGCGGCGGGTGGCTGGCCTGGCGGCAGACGTCGCCATAGCTGGGGCCGCCGCAGAAGACGCGGTTGTTGCGGGTGTAGATGTTGGTGATGTTGACGGTTTGCTGGAAGATGACGTTGTTCTGGGCTACCGGCAGGCAGTGGAGATATGCGCCACCGCCGAAGTGGGCGATCTCAACAAAGTTGAACCACGCAGCACCGATGCCACAGGCCACGTCCACGCGTGAATCCCAGTGGCGGCCGCGGAAGGCGAGCGTTTCCGGCGGCAGCGGAGCCCAACCGATGTGGGTGCCGCAGGAGCGCCAGGAAACCCATGAAGGCGCCCACTCGCAGCCGGGCACCCAGATCCAGCCGCGATCCCTGAGTTGGGTCCAGCGACCGTAATGATAGACCGCCCAGCCAAATGGCTCGTCCGAGATCCAGGTCCAGCCATGGTCGGTGCAGACCCAGCGGCCGTGGCAGTAGGGACGCCATGAGGCATCCCGGACGATCACGGGCTGCCAGACATAACCATAGACGGGGATTTCAATCCATGAGCCGTAGGGAGACAGCGATTCATAAAATGTGCCGTAGTCTCCGACGGGGGCGGATTGCGGTTGTGGGTTCCGCTCTTCCTTGAAGAGGGCCTCGCGGCCGGCGATCTCGCGGTCCTTGGCGCTGAGCTGGTGGTCCTTCTGCTGGAGGTCACTTTGTTTCTCATCCAGTGTGGACTGCTGCATTTCCAGCTTTCCCTCGCGGGTGGCGAGGTCCTGTTCCCGTTGGCGAAGCTTTTCCGCTTCCGCGCTCGCCGCGTCGCTTTGTGATTGTTCGAGATCCAGACGGTCCTGTTCGATCTTCGCGCGCTCGCGTTCGATTTCATCACGCTCGGCGGCGAGTTTGCGTTCCTGCAGTTCCTGCTCGAGTTCCTGTTGTTTCTGGGCGGCGTCGTTCGCCTTGCGTTCGAGTTCGGCGATCTTTTGTGCGGCTTCAGAGGACTTCCTGTCGCAACCTGATGCCAGGATCACGGCAAACGCCGCGAGGGAAACCAGAGGGGTTGTTTTCATGGTGGTGCCGGTTATGACGACACACACACATCCGTCATTCAGTGAAAATCCAGACGTTTCTATTTATGTAATCTCGAAGACGACGTGCGGCGTGCTTTCGCGCCCGCCCGGGATCTCACGACGGGTCACACGGGTGCCCAACACCTGCTCGATCATGCGAAGCTCCATGGCCGCGGCCCTCGGGTAGAGTTCGAAAACCCGGAGCAGCGGGTTGTGCTGCTCGACGATGCGCAACGGGTGTCCGGGCTCGTTCTCACAGCGGCCCGCGCAGCCTTCCTTCATGCGGAGGGCCGTGAGCCTAACCGCCTTGTCGGCGGTGGAGGAAAGTTTCGAAAGCAGCTTTCCGAAGTGGTCCTGACGGTTTTGGAAATACTGGAAGAGCACTTTTTCCGGAGCGTTTTCTCCATACATGGTCTTGAGTCCGTCGAGCAGTTCGAGAGTGAAGTCCACACCAGCCTGGGGAAACAGCGCGTCCGCCTTCGGCGCGAGGCTGTAAAAGATCTCGGGACGTCCCACCTCGGTCCGCGGAAGCCGGGTGCGGTGGAGGTAACCGGACTTCGTCAGGTCCTCGCAATGGATCTTCACCGCCATGTAGCTGCTGCCGGTTTTCCGGGCGAGATCACTGACGGGCATTCCTCCCGAAAGCTTCAGCTCTTCCAGAACCGCGCGCCACTGGGGTTTGATCAGATCCTTGAATACTGGAAGTAGCATGTTGGAGGGACTTGAAATTCGGTGAATTCACGCGCCGCGGCAATCCGGAATTTCGGTTTCGGAAAAACGACGGACGTAGCCACACTTCTCTGTTTGCCTCCTGCGTGCGGTTGGCCATGATCCACCCATGTCCGCCCGCTCCGGCATGTTGCTCGTCGTATCCGGTCCCTCGGGATCGGGTAAAACCACGCTTTGCCGCCGTCTGGCGGATTCAGGCGAGGTCCGTTATTCCATCTCCTGCACCACCCGTGCTCCGCGGCCCGGCGAAGTCGATGGCAGGGACTATCACTTCCTCTCCCGCGAGGACTTCGAACGCAGGCTGGATGCGGGGGATTTCCTCGAACAGGCCGTGGTTCACGGAAATCTATACGGCTCGCTGAAATCGGAGGTGCTGAATCGTCTCGAACAAGGTCTGGACGTAGTGATGGACATCGACGTGCAGGGAGCGGAACAAGTCCGGACCTGTGCGGACGAAGGAATCCGCCGCGCGTTGGTGGATCTCTTCGTGATGCCGCCCGGCGAGGACGAGTTGTTAGCCCGCTTGTCCGGACGGGGCACCGACAGCGCGGAGACCATTGCGCTTCGCATGTCCAACGCGCTGGAGGAGATGCGTCACTGGAAGGCATACACCTATGTGCTGCTCTCCTCCACACGCGAAGAGGATTACGCGAAGTTTGTGGCGCTGCTCGAAGCGGAGCGGATGCGGGTTTCGCGGCTTGTGTGAATTTCCCCACGCACAAGGCGTTCAAGGCGAGGTGATGGTGACCGCCTTCATCGGACCATAGGGGAACCATCTCCCTCCCAGCTTGGTCCGCAAGGCCAGGCACCACTTGTCTCCCGCCACCAGCGGGGTTCCAGCCGACATGGAGCTGAATTTGTATCGGGTCGCACTTTCGGACAAATGCTTCATCTTCTGCGGTTCGAGTTCGTCGCAGTTTTGCACTTTGATGTCGTCGAGGAAAATGCCGGTCGGTGATGTGGGCGCGGCCTCGTGGCTGTAGATCGCCACTCCCGGAGGGCAGAAGTATCGGAAGCGGATGCGGATGGGGCTGTCCGACTTCGGAAGATCGATGGCGGCGCTCGAAGCCTTGTTATCAAAGATGGTGTTGGATTTTCCGGTGATGTTGGCGCCGATGGTTTTCCAGGTCACTCCACCGTCCGAGGAAATCTCCGTCGCGAGATTGCTGCCGATCGTCATGTATCCCCTGCGGTAGAGAAAACTCAGCGTCGCTCCCGATTTTGGAATGATCAACCTGTCGATTTCCAGCGACTGCTCAGGCACGCCACGTGCGATGAGATCGTAGATGGTGGGAAAAGTCAGGTTGAACGAGCGGCCGCCCGAGAGGTCGCTGAATCCCGCATAAGTCGCGGGATCCACCAGCGGCGGGTAACTGTCGGCCGTGTGATCAATGATGTGGGATTTTGTGGATTCCTCGGCGTCTTCGATCCAAGTGGCCGGAGTCCGCTTGAATACGGCCACCTGCATGGCCTCGGCTCCACCCGGTGGAGTGAACTTGTAAACGGTTTCATGATCGGAAACAGGCTTGGAGGGACCTATGATCGACTGGTTGGATGTGATGCGGTCCGGGTTGATGAGGGTGACCGAATAGTCATAGGAAGTGTTGATTCCCATGCCTGCGACGCCGGTGACTTTCACGCTGAAGGTGGCATCAGCGAAAACCTGGCTTGAGGCTGCGGCACCGCTGACTTCCCATACCAACGCAGGGTATCCGTAACTGTTATTAGACTGTAAGTTGGAAACCGGGACTGCCTGGCCTGATGAATTCCGCACACTGACTTTGGCGTTGGTGAAGTCCGCATCCGCGATGCTGAACGACCAGTAGCGAGAATTGACGGGAGCCGGAAAAAATCCGGGAGGTGGATAAGCGACGAATCCAGGGGTGGGATCCGCCACACGCTCGCCCGGACGTTGCGAGATATACAATACGTTCGTTGGCGGTCTTTTCGCTGATTCACCCGGTTGATCGCCAGTGGCGAAGTCCGTGGCATCCGGAAAGAGAATCCACCTGCGGTGGCCGACAAGAGTGTTCCAGAAAGAAGTGGCGGATCCGTTAGAGATCTCCTCCACGACGTACTCGGTCATGGCTCCCGGTCCGAACACTCCGAAGGCGATGTCGCTATGGGCGTTGGCATTCCATGTCACCGGCGTCCATCCGACCAACGAGGGTGCCGGATTGTGGGTGATGGCGGGATCAGACCCGGTGTTTGGATTGTAGTTCCGGATCAGCATCAATGCCGCGGCTTGTGCAGCGGTCGATTTTTTTGTGTTCGCATCCGGTTTGAAGGAATCCGAGGTTTCAATCAGAACCTTGGATTCCGTGTTCAACTTCACCACGGCGGGCACGCCGCACATGGCTCTGAAATAGTTGATCCGCCGCTCGACGTCATTGACGAAGTCTTTTGAAACGCCGCCGTTCCTGCCGTTGTAGTTCCCAGTCCAGCCGATCCTTTTCTCATATCCTTCGGAGGCCTGGTAAACCGCATGCCAGAACGCCACCACGTCGTTGCGTTTGGTGTTGTCCACCTTGAGTCCCGAGCTTGCCATGCTCAGGGAGGACTCGGGGTAGGTGCCGGGTTGCCACGCAAACGCCACGGCTGACGGCAACACCATCAGCCATGCAGCCGTTTTCGCGAGGGATCCTGATTTTCTATGTGTCACGTGGAAACGCTACGTATTAATGTCCTTAAATCAATGTTGGAATTACGAGATCGCGTGTTGTTGGCTTGCTCATGGCCTGAATCCGCTGGAATTCCCCACCAAAGGTGCGGATGGCGGAAGGACTTCAGGAAAATTCGTATCTCACCGCGGAGAGGCAGAAGATCGTGGCGGTTTCGACGCGGAGGATGATGCCACCAAGCGAAACAGGCTGAAAACCGGCGGCAATCGCGGCGGTGGTTTCATCAGGCGTGAAATCGCCTTCAGGTCCTACAAGCAGGGTGGCCACAGTTGTGCCGGGATTCGCCCGAAGAACTTCGCGCAGCGGCTTTGCTCCGGCGGCGAGGGACGCGATGATTTTCAGACCTTGGGTGCTGGCTTGGGAATCAAGCCAACGGTCCATCGGGAGAGGATCCGCGATTTCGGGCATCGTGTCCTGGCCACATTGCTTGCAAGCCTCGAGCGCGTTGCGGCGCCACTTGTCGGACTTGCCCTCGCCGGGCTGGACGACGGTGTTGCGGGTGACGAGCGGCTGGATTGCGGCGATGCCCAGCTCGACCGACTTCTGGACGATGAGGTCCATGTTTTTCCCTTTGGGAATCGCCTGTGCCAGCGTGATGGCGGGCATGGGAGGCGGCGGGGATTGTGGCTCGCCGAGCCTCAGTGACACATGATCCCGTGAAACCGTCAGCACCTCGGCGGCCGCTCGACGGCCAAGTCCGTCGAAGACCGAGATGGTTTCACCGGGCTTGATGCGCAGGACCTGCGAGAGATGGCGGGCTTCGTCTCCGGTTAGAGAGGCGGCGGGCCAGTCTGCGGGCGGGAGATGGAAGCGGGCCATGGCTCGTAAGATAGGTCCCATATGACTTATAGGACCGATGGAATCAGAGATCAAAGAAGCGTTTCGCCTTCTGGAAAAAGCCTTCCTGCATGGGGGAGTTGTGATCGCCAATGGATTCGGAAAACGCTCTCAATTTTTCCTGCTGGTCGTGGTTGAGCTTGGTCGGGACTTCCACCTGCACGCGCACGTTCAGATCGCCGCGGCGGCTGTTAGACAATGAGGGCATGCCTTTTTCACGGAGGCGGAACACGGTGCCGCCCTGGGTGCCGGCCGGGATCTTGATCGATGACTGGCCGTCGAGTGAGGGAACCTTGAGCTCGCCGCCAAGAGCCGCCACGGAGAATGGCAGAGGGACTTCGCAGAAGAGATCGGTGTCATCGCGCTCGAAGACGTCGTGATCCTTGACGTGGACCACGATGTAGAGGTCGCCGGCCTCGCCGCCCATCACGCCGGCCTCGCCGTTGCCGGAGGAGCGCAGCTTGTTGCCGGTGTCCACGCCGGGCGGGATCTTGATGTTGATCTTGGCGGTCTCGTTGACGCGGCCCTCGCCGTGGCATTTGGCGCAG
>CANBTO010000262.1 GCA_947372405.1 Verrucomicrobiaceae bacterium | reverse complement strand
GAATGTCACTCGATCCTGATCCCACCATGACCGCAAGTGCCAAAAAACGTTGGAAGATCATCGGCTGCAGTGCGCTGTTGCTTGCGGGAATTGTGGCAATCCAGCTCCCGGAGATAGGGGCCGCATTGATCCTTCATCCTTGGCACCGTCCCATGAACGTGGCTGTGCCAGCCGGATGCCATGACGAGAATTTCATCGGAGAAGGAGTGAGCCTGCGGGGATGGCGGGGCGAGGCATCGGGAATCCGCAGGGGAACCGTGATCTATCTCCATGGCGTGGCGGACAACCACGGGAGCGGTGCCGGTGTGCTCGAACGTTTCCTCCAGCGTGGATTCGATGTGGTGGCCTATGACAGTCGCGCCCACGGAGAATCCGGCGGTGAGTCATGCACCTATGGTTTTTATGAGAAGGAAGATCTCCGGCGGGTCATGGACACCCTGCCGCCCGGCCCGGTGGTGTTGATCGGCAGTTCTCTTGGAGCGGCGGTGGCCCTCCAGACGGCTGCGGTGGACCGCAGGATCACGGCGGTGGTTGCGGCGGAATCGTTTTCCGACCTGCGCACCGTGGTGACGGAACGGGCACCGTTCGTGTTTACCGATGGCACCATCGACAAGGCCATCAAACTCGCCGAGCAAAAGGGGGACTTCCAGATGGATGGGGTGAGTCCCTCGCAAGCAGCCCGGGCGATTTCCGTTCCGGTTCTGCTCATCCATGGCGCATGCGACAAGGACACTCCGCCAGAGCATTCGCGCCGCGTGTTCGCTGCCTTGGCCGGGCCGAAGAAGCTGATCCTCGTTCCAAATGCGAGGCACAACGAATCGCTTCAGGGCGGCATTTGGGAGGACATCGAACGTTGGGTCGACACGGTTGTCCCTCCTTGAGTTCCAGCCATGATGACAACGGGACGGATTCCGGAGCGAGGAGGTTTCGTGTGTTTTTAAAGTAAGGAGTGTCGGACTTCGGCCGACATTGCTAAGGGAAAGTAATCCTAAAGAGGAAAATGAACCGCAGATTAACGCAGATGGACATTGATGTGAAGAGGCTTGAGGGAAATTGGACGTCAACCCTCTGGGTGAGCGACCCGATCAACACAACTCTTTGATCATCTGCGAGAATCTGAGTCCATCTGCGGTTCTATTTTTCTTTCTAGGGTAATCGACCCAACCCGGCCTAGCCGGAACCATTCGCAGATTCGGGAAATGATTCTGTCTTCAAATGATTCTGTCGATTTCATCATGACCGGAGCCCGGGGACAAAATCATCGAGTGACAGAATTATTTTTTGATCGGATGCCGAAAAGCGCTCTCCGTAAATTCGTCGCAAACCTGTTCACTTTTGTTGGGCAAGGGACTAATTCCGACCCTCCTCAAAGCCGGATGTTTCAGTTCGGAGTGATGACGATGGCATGCTCATCATAGCGGGCCTTGGCTCGGGCCTGTTCCAACACATACTTGAGAATCGCGCCGGCGGGCGTGTTTTTCAGGGCCAGCGTGATTTTCGCGTTGGCAAGCGCGCTTTTGGGGTCCTCGATCACAAAGTTGGGTGCCACCTGGTCCTTGGATTCCTTCTCCACCTTGGCCTGCAGGGACTCCAGGGCTTCGCGCAACGATGCGTCCTCAAATTTGACTTCCGGGATCATGACCGCACCGAATTTTGCCGCGCGGCCCTTCGCTGAGATCGCGGCGGAGTCGATGCTCAACTGTCCCAGGCTGTAGCGGGCGTTGGCGTGGTTGGGATCTTTCTGGAGGGCCTTGCTGAACGCGGCGCGGGCGGCAACGGGGTCACCGTCATTCTGGGCCGCGAGTCCCTGGCGGTAGAGCACCTCGGCTTGCTGCGCGGGACTGGGATTAGGGGTCTGGGCGAACACCTGCGTGACAAGCGCGGCGGCGATGAAGAGCGGTGCGGTGCGGATCATGGTTTTGCGGGGTTTTTCCATACGAAACCATCTAACTTGAAAATCAGCCGGATGCAAATGACAAAGACAAATGTCTTGGCGCTCGATTTGAAAGAAATTCGTCATGAATGATGATCGAATTCTTTGCTGGATGCGTGTCCAAATGAATGTGACGGAATCCCTGATCGCCACATGAAGGAATGGACTCGGTGCGTGACGTCCCAGCAACGGATGAAGGAGGAACGGGGGCTACCAGACCTTGAGTTGAAGGTTTCCCTGACCCGGATTTTCGAAGGGGCCGGGTGTGGGATTGGACTGGCTGCGGGGCTTGCCGAAGTAATCGGTATCGATCCGGATCGGAGTGCCGTCCGGGTTCTCATAAGGCAGATGCGGGATGGCGGTTAGACCGAGAAGTCCGGTGGTCACGGGTTTACGGGTGGCATCACCTGTCCATGCCGGATCGAGGGTGAGTTTGAGAATGGTGTTGTCGGTTGTTCCGGTCAGTTGCAGGTCTGGTCTGGCATCGGGTCGCACGAGCGGATGGTCCTCGTGCCTGGACGGTTTCGCTGTGGCGAGGAAGACGTTTCCACTCATGAATGGAGGAAGACCGGCGGTGTCGTAGGGTGTGAGGTTGGCGTGATCGACCATCAGGTTGTTATAATAACGGTCATCACCGCTGGGGTTGCGGTCCAACGAGGCGGTTTCGGTGGCGTGGGCCTTGAGGGTGGGTGTGAGGCGGCCCTCTTTATGGGCGACGTGGATGTCTCCGGCCATCAGGTTGTGGGCGTAGGCTCCGCCTTGGGAATTCACCAAGAGCGAATGGGGCGAGAGAAACAGGTTGTTGTCCACCAGGAAGGGGCCGTGGTTCACCTCGACGAACAGGTCTTCGTTGGAATCGTTGTGATGGAAAAGATTGCGTGAGACGCGGGTGCCCTGCGCCATCCAGTCTAGCCATAGGCCGCGGTTGCAGTGATGGACATGGTTCTGGCTGATCACGGTGTCGATGGCGCCGTGGAGCTTTATACCGGCCATTTCCGCGCCGGTGAACAATTGCCGCACATGGATGTCATGGATGGTGTTGCCGGTGATGGAGCTGAAGGCGCAGCCGAGGCTGCCGATGATGCCAGCCTGTTCGCAGTGTGAGACGGTGTTGCCGCGGACGATGTGGTGGCCGATGTTTTCCCTGGTCCACGGGATGGGCTGGGCGTGGGCGCGTTCGATGGTTTTGACGTAGCCCTCGGCGCTGTTGGCGGAGGTGTTGTCGAATTCGTCGCCGTGTTTGCCCAGTGAGATGCCGCAGCAGATTGAATGGCTGATGGTATTGTTCTCGATGATCCAGCCTTTGCTCCAATGAGTGCCGATGAGGCCGATCTGCTCGGCGGTGGGCGGGGCCCATGGCGTGGCGGCATGGCACATGGTGAATCCGCGCACGGTGATGAAGTTCCGGCCCGGTTGGTCAGGGTAAAACACCGTTTGGCGGACGTTGATTTCGACGAGCGCGTGGTTTGGATCCGCTGTCTTGAACTGGGCATGGATCGTGGTGTGGTCCTTTTCCACTTCGCCGAACCACAGCGGCGTGTCGCCTGCGGGTTTGAGCGTTTCCTCGAGCTTGGCGGCTTCGGTGAGCCAGTCGCCGTTGAGGTACACCGCGCCTGTGTGATGATTGCGCCCCTTGCTATTGAACCAATCGCCGTGGATCAGCTCGCGGTAAGGATTGAAGCTGCCGAAGAACGTATTCGGCAGCGTCACCTTCCATGTGTCGTTGGTTTCCTTTTGCCAGCCGGTGACGGTCTCCGAGCCTTTGATGAAAACCGCTTCGCCCGGAGCGGCCTGATAGGTGATGCGATCGGCGTCCGAGGTGCCGCCGCGGGGAGGATTGACGCGCTCGCGGTAGGTGCCAGCGTGAACCGTGACGAGGTCGCCGGGCTGGGCGAGACCGGCGGCGTGCTGGATGTGGAGGAACGGGAGTTCCTTGGTTCCGGTGTTTTCATCGTTGCCGGATGGAGAAACATGAAATTCAGCAGCGAGCAGGGCGGAGCACCACGTGGCTGTCCCAATGAGGATCGTGAAACGAATCATGGCGATGGAGTGATTCATCGGGGAATTCCGATGGATGATCCCCGGTGGGTGGAATGTTATGAACTTCCTACGTCGGTGGTCACTTGTCTCTTTCGGCGGGCTCGTCGTGTTAGATCCGGAGCGGTTTCCGGCTGGTCCACAGGCTGGCTTGGGGCGGGCTATTTCCTTGCAGTCGATGATCGACGGATCATGTTGGATGCATGTTGATGGAGACCATGAAAGGCATCCACAATTCCCGGCGAGCGCATCGCGGGGCTGTCGTGCGTTCGTTATGGGCTGCGATGATTTCCATGATGGACTTGATCCTTGCGCCCGGGGCGCGCGCGGAGGATTCCCAGACTTCTTCCGAAATGGTCGAGGCGGTTCGCCTCACGGTGGAACTGGCCGACGGTTCCCGCCTGCTTGGAGCGCCCATCGACTCCGGTCTCACATGGAAGACAGGCCTGGGTCCGTTGGCTCTGAATTGGCATCTGCTGAAGTCCGCCGATAGGATCGACAGCGGAGATAAGTTTTCGATGGTCTTTCGAAACGGTGACCATGCGGGTGGCATCCCGGAAGCCGGGAACTTCGCGTTGCGCACCATGCTCGGTGACTTGACCGTGCCGCTTGCTGTGACGCGACGGATCAGGGTCGATCCGCTGGCCGCTGGAGTCGGTCCGGTCGCGTATTGGAGCTTTAATGATCCTGCGAACCTGGGTGCGGACGGCAGCGGCCACGGCCACGTTCTGACCGTGGTGGGTGCTGAATCCACCGATGGCAGGATCGGAAAAGGCGCCGCCACCGGCGGTGGGGAATTCGGCAGATACTTCAGGATCGACAGCCACCCGGACCTGCAGTTCAGCGGTGATTTCACCCTCGCGGTCTGGGCTTTGCGCAGCGCGCCGATGTTTGATGGCGACCAACTCATTGCGAAGGAGGGCGAGTTCTACCTCCGCCGCTATCAGATTCCGACCGAGCGATATGATGTGGAGTTGTTAGGCAAGAACGGCCTGCAGCTCGCAAAGGTGTCGGATACGAAATCCGGCCTGCCGCTCAACGAGTGGACGCTCATCGTGGTGTGCCGCAAGGAAGACCGGCTGAGCATCCGGGTCAACGATCTGCCGACGGTGGAGACCAAGGTCGCGGAGGGCGAAACGGGCGGCGACAAGCCATTTTACATAGGCTCATCGGTGGTGGGCTATCCATGGCAGGGCAAGGTGGACGAGATCAGGAAATGGAACCACGCGCTGTCCGAAGACGAGCAGCGCGAGCTGTTCCGAAACGCGCCGGCAATGCCGGAGGCGCCGCGCGAGGGAGATAAGTTGCTGAAGGACTAACAGGCGTTTGCTGTCTTGTCATAGTCAATGCTCCAGCGTGTTTCCCACGGGCGTCATGCGAAATAAGCAACTCCGGCGCTGAAGATCGGTTGGTTTTTGTTCCCCGGGATGTTTTTGGCGACGAGTAATCCGGCGCGTTCGGAGTGGGCCATCTTGCCGAAGACGCGGCCGCAGGGGGAGGTGATGCCTTCGATGGCGGCGAGCGAGCCGTTCGGATTGATGGTGATGTCCATCGACGGGATTCCGTCGGAGTCGCAGAACTGGGTGGCGATCTGGCCGGATTTGGCGAGCGCGGCGATGACATCCGGGCTGGCGTGGAATTTCCCTTCGCCATGGGAAACGGGAACCGTGTGAATATCTCCGATGTTGGTGTTAGACAGCCATGGCGAAAGCGTGCTGACGATGCGGGTGTTCGCGTAGCAGGAAACGTGGCGTCCGATTTCGTTGTGGACGAGGGTCGGCGCGTCGGCGGTGGATTCGCGGATCTCGCCGTAGGGCACGAGTCCGGTTTTGACGAGGGCCTGGAAGCCGTTGCAGATGCCGAGAATGAGGCCGTCGCGGTTCATGAGCAGATCCATGATGGCGTCTGCCACGCGCGGGCTGCGGATGATGGTGGCGATGAACTTGGCGGAGCCATCCGGTTCGTCGCCGGCGCTGAAACCGCCGGGGAACATGAGGATCTGCGAGCGGCGGATTTTTTCCGCTAGGGCTTGCAGGGATTCCTCGATGTGGTGGGCCGTTAGATTGCGGAAGACGAGGATCTCGGGCTCGGCCCCGGCTTCGCGGAAAGCTTTGGCGGAGTCGTATTCGGAGTTGGTGCCGGGGAAAGACGGGATCAAAACCTTTGGTTTTGAGATAGCAGATAGAGGATAGTGGATGGAAGATGAAGAGAAGAGCGGAACTTCTTCCATCAGCGATCCACGATCCACTATCTCCGATCCGGCCTCCGGCTTGGTGGGATAGATGGGTTCTAGGGTAGATTCCCAGGCGGCCTGAAGGTCGGTTAGATCGTGGGTTTCGCCGTTGAGGACGAGGGTGGGTTCGGAGGTGGTGTGGCCGATGGGTTGGGCGTTGAGGGCAGCGGGAAGGGTTGCGGTGTGTTCGATGAGGAAGCTGAAATAGCGCTCGGTGAAGAGAGGTGTGGACGAGACGTCCACACTCCTCAGGCCGATCTGGTTGCCGAAACACATCCTGGCCAGAGCGGCGGCGAGGCCGGCACCACCGATGTGGTGGAGCGAGAGGAGTTTTCCTTCGATGTTGAGCTGGTGGAGTGCTTCGGCGGTTTGTTTGAGGGCGGCGAAGTCGGGAAGGTTGTCGGAATCGCGCGGGATTTCGACGAGGGAGACGGTGGAGCCGGGTTGCTTGAACTCGGGTGAGAGCGCGAGGCTGGCTTTGCCCGGAGCGAGGGCGAAGGAGACGAGGGTGGGCGGGACGTCGAGTTCGTTGAAGGAACCTGACATCGAGTCCTTGCCACCGATGGCGGCGAGGCGCAACGAGTGCTGGGCGTGGAAGGCGCCTAACAGCGCGGCGAAGGGCAGTCCCCAGCGTTTCGGATCGTTGCCGAGTTTCGGGAAATATTCCTGGAGCGTGAGGCGGATGTCCGGGAGGCGCGCACCTGCGGCCACCGCCTTGCAGACGGATTCGGTGACGGCGTACACCGCGCCGTGGAAGGGGGATTTTTCGGATAGATAGGGATCGAAGCCCCAGCTCATGTAGGTGCAGGTGTCGGTT
>CANBTO010000261.1 GCA_947372405.1 Verrucomicrobiaceae bacterium | reverse complement strand
AAGATTCGTTGGATTCGTCAGATTCGCGGTGCCTTCCTCTTCATTTCCAGAATCACGGATTATTCATATTTCAGGACGCCAGCCGCCAGAATCCAACTTACGGCACGCTAGCCTCATTCACTCCCTTACTTGGGCAGCATCGCGTTGATCTCGGCATCCGTGTGGCCGAGTTGTCTCAAGGTGCCGGCGATGACTCTTCGGTCATCTCCTGAACTGCTCGAGGCGAATACTTTTGGAAGAATCCGCATGCGTTCGTCAGCCGTCATTTGGGTCACGAGGATTTCCTTGAACTCATCGTAAGGGCCGCCACTGCCGTGGGAGGAAGCTTTTACCAACTGTTCCAGATTCGCGCCGCGATCTCCCGGCATGCGGTTGATGAAATCGGTGATCTGGGCGGCTTCCGGCCTCCTGGCAAGAGCCTGCCACGCGAGCCTGAACTTTGATTCGTCATCGTTGCGACTGGCCATCTGATCGATCACAAAATCGTTGATCTGTTCCTTCGAACGGGTCGCGGCGAGAGCTGAGAAAAAGTCATCCGCTCCACTGAATGGCATCTGACCGCCCTTTTCCCTTGAAACCCAGTTCCAGGCCGCTTCGGGATCAATCTTTGCCCAATCCTTGATGAGATTGGACGGGAAGAATGAGTAGGACTCACCCTTGGTTTCATCATCCGCTTTTTCCAGCATGGCCGCCAGTGTGGCGAAGTCGAAATTCTCCTTGAACTCCACCTCGCCGCCGGAACGGCTCGATCCCGCAGCCGGGAACAAGCGCATGATTTCCATGAAGCGCGCGGGGTCACCGTCACCGAGTTTTTCGCGGATTTCATTGGGCATCTCCAATCCGCCCAACGCCACGGTTCCGTATTGCTTCGCCAGTTCGAGTGCGTGATCGAAATTCCGTTTGGCCTCCGCCCCCACCATTTCCGAGATCAGCGCCTGCCGGTCCTTCTGGCACTCCATGCCCGCCGCCCATGCCAGCGCCGCGTCCGGTTCTTTCTCATACCATTCCTTCGCCAGCCGCCTGATCTGAAACTGCTCGTTGTATTCCAAGCCGCTGAAACCCGCGCGTTTCCTCCATTGCTCGATCAAGAGCGGGATGTCACCCGTGGGCACGTCATTCAGAAGATTCGAAGAATACCCTCCCTTGGCGGATTGTTCGTCGGATTTCCGCAAATACGCCTTCACCCGCTCCGCCGCAGCGCTCTGGTGCGGTGCGACGGCACGCGGCTCGCGCGGGGCAGCGCGACCGGCTGGCTCTCCGACGGACGCCGTGTTTGAGATCCGGTCCACGGGTTTGGCCGTCCAGGCAATCGCGAAACCCAGGGCAAAGGCCAGGAGAACCATCCACACGAAGCGTTTCATGGTGGCAGATCTATCCAGTTTCCCCCGACGCTCAATTTCAAAATCCCGAACCCCGGGGAATCCCAAGGCCGGGAGATCGCCACATCCCTTTTGACAGGCGGTCGCTCGTGGCTATGTTCCGCCCCGTTCAACCAACTTATCCACACTCATGAGCGTATCGACCCCTGAAAAACACGTCTTCCAAGCCGAGATCCAGCAACTGCTCGATCTGGTGGTCCACTCACTCTACACGGACAAGGAAATCTTCCTGCGTGAGCTGATCTCCAATGCCTCGGACGCGATGGAGAAGCTCCGCCACATCGAGGCCACCGAGAAGAACATCCACCAGCCGACGCTGCCGCTGGAGATCCACATCACCACCGACGAGGAGGCCAAGACCCTGACCATCGCGGACTTCGGCATCGGCATGTCCCATGACGAGTTGGTGAAAAACCTTGGCACCATCGCCCACTCGGGCACCAAGGCCTTCCTCAAGTCCGTCAAGGAAGGCGGCGCCACGCCGGGAAACATGATCGGCCAGTTCGGTGTCGGTTTCTACTCCGCCTTCATGGTGGCGGACAAGGTGGACGTGCATTCGCGCGCCTGGCATGCGGATTCCCCGGAGCTCGTCTGGACCAGCGATGGCAAGAGCGGCTACGAGATCGAGGAAACCAGCGGCCTTGACCGCGGATCGAAACTCGTGCTCCACCTCAAGGAGGATTGCGCGGAATACGCCACCGAGAGCCGCGTGAAGCACCTGATCGAAACCTACAGCAACTTCGTCGGCTTCCCGATCCTGCTCAATGGCAAGCGCATCAACGAGGTGGAGGCGCTCTGGCTCAAGAACAAGTCCGAGATCAGCGACGAGCAATACAAGGCGTTCTATCAGTTCGCCTGCAAGGCCTGGGACGAGCCTGCCTACCGCCTGCACTTCAGCGCGGACGCGCCGCTCGCCATCAACGCGCTGCTTTTCGCGCCTTCGGAAAACCCGGAGCGCATGGGCTTCTCGAAAGCCGAGCCATCGGTGGCGCTCTACTGCAAGAAGGTGCTCATCGACGCCTCGCCCAAGGACCTGCTGCCGGACTGGATGCGCTTCATGAAAGGCGTGGTCGATAGCGCGGACATCCCGCTCAACATCTCCCGCGAAACGATGCAGGACAGCGCGCTGATCAAGAACCTCGGCAGCGTGATTTCCAAGCGCGTGATCCGGATGTTCGAGAAGGAAGCAGAGGCCGATCCCGAGAAATACCGCGGATTCTACAAGAAGTTCGACCGCTTCTTCAAGGAAGGCGTCGCCACCGATTATCCGAACCGCGAGGCGCTCGCCAAGCTGCTGCGCTTCGAGTCCTCTCTAACCGACGCCGGTTCCGTCTGCGGATTCACCGACTACGTATCCCGCATGAAGGACGGCCAGGAAACGATCTATTATCTCGTCGGCCCGAGCCGCGAGCAGATCGAAAGCAGCCCCTACATCGAGGCCTTCAAGGCGCGCGGCCTGGAAGTCATCTATTTCAACGACGCGGTGGACGAATACGTCGTCGATGCGCTCGGCACCTTCGATGGCAAGAAACTCGTTTCCGTGCGCCACGGCGGCGTCGAGCTGGAGGAGCAGGCCACGGAAGGTGAATCCCTGACAGCCGAGGAAACCACCGCGCTGTGTGATTTCCTCAAGCAGGAACTCGGTGATCGTGTCACCTCGGTTTCCAGCGGCAAGCGGCTTGTCGAAAATCCGGTCATCGCCCTGGTGCCCGCCGATGGCATGAGCCCGCAGATGCGCCAGATGATGAAGGCGATGGACGAGAACTTCAAAGACGAGGTCAAGGTGGAGCTGGAGATCAACCCGCGCCATCCTCTGGTTAGAAAACTCGCCGAAGCCAAGGACGCCAACCCGGAGCTCGCGAAACTCGTCGCCCTGCAACTGCTCGACAACGCCCTGATCGCCGCCGGTTTGTTAGAGGATGCTCGCGACACCATCAGCCGCATGAACACGCTCATGCAGAAGGCGATGGGCGCGTGAATCAACTTGGAGAGGAATATGTTCAACAGGAGGAAACAGAGAAAACAGAGAATCAATGGATTGGGATGATAGGACGCAACATCCTGTAGGTTAGCCTCAAGACCTATCTGTTCAGTCCTAATATACTTACCCTCTGTTACCTCCGTTTGCTCCTGTTCAAACCCATTTCGGTTTTCGGGATCACCGGCGGTTCGTCCACGCCTCGTTCGCGTAGCGCTTTCGGCACATGGCTTCGAGCACGTCCTGCGGCGGCTCGAAGCCGGATTCCTGCCATCGTGTGGAAAGTCCGGCCGCCAACCTTTCGGCCCGGGCTTGTGAAACAACGGCGTCACAGTTCCCCGCCACCGATCCCTGGTGGAGCAATCCGAACTTCGTCCTGCGTTGCCCGGCACCCGCGAGTTTCCGATTCGCGGGATCGATCAGGTCATGGCTCACCGGGTTTTCGAAACAAAGAGTGGCTCCGGTTTCACGGTTGCCGGAGCTCAGCAGGGCGCGGATTCCCTCCAGCTCCAGCGCGCAGGCCAGCGCGGCGTGCAGGATGCGGTAACTTTCCGCACCTTTGAGGCGGGCAAGCGGCTCACTCGCCGGAATGGCAAGGGTGTAGGTCCAGTCCGCCCGATGATCCACAGTGCCGCCACCTGTCCAGCGCCGGACCCAATCGAGCCCCGGAAACGCCGACTTCGCAGCAGAGAGTTCGCCGAAATAACCGACGCTCCCCCAATCGCCCAGCCAGCCGTAAACCCGCAGCACCGGCGACCGCGTGTTTTCTAACAACCACTCGTCCACCGCCATTGCCTCCGGCCCGGGACGTCTCACCGGATCCAGCCACAGCAGCAGTCGTTCGAGGATCATGTGGGAAATCAGCCGGCGTCAACCGACCATGCGCAGCCAGGCCTGGAGGTTGTAGTGATTCGTCACGCGGGTGATCCTGTCGTCTTTCGTTTCGAAGAAGGCACCCACCCGCAGATGATAGGTTTGGCCTGTGGCTGCGGGCAGGCCGTCGTCGCTGGCGAGGTATTGGCCGCGAATGAAAAACTCGGCGGCGGCCCGTGTCGGATCATCACTGGTGAACACCACGAGATCTTCCACGGTTTCGCTGTAACAACGATTCATGCGTTCGAGAAACGTGCGGAATGCTTCCTTGCCGGTCTCTATTCCGCCTTCGTTGATCTCGTGCACCACCTCGTCGTCGAGCAAGGCAAGCAGTGCCTCGCGGTCGCCGGAGTTGAAGGTGTCGTAGTATTGGCGGATCAGCGATGTCATGGCGGAAGAGTTTGGTTTTCAGAGCGCTCAGGCAAGCTTGTCGAACTCGATGCGGATCAACGCCGGTTGGATTTTCGACGGATCGGTTTCTTCAAGGTTCGTACGGTTTCTCCGCAACGCGGCGATGTCCAAAGTCGCGGTGAGACGATGGAAGCCGCTTTCAAAAACCTCCGTGACCATGCGCCGGTCGGTATTCGGAAACGCGCTCTGCGAGGGCGAGAATACGGCGAGCCGCCCGAGGTTCTCGTCGATCAGCTCCGACTCCGTCCTGCCTGTTAGATGGCAGACGCCCACATGGCAGCCGAGTTCCACCGCCCGTGCGTCGGCGCAGCGGCCGACACGTTCGACGCCTGCCAGGCTTTCGGTGGCGCTGGGCACCAGCATCAGGTCGAGACCGGAGCCGCGCAGGGCCGCGGAGATTTCCGGGATCTCCACATCCAGGCAGATCACCACCGCCACGCTCAGGCCGCGGAAGTTCCAGATGCGGACCGGGCCGCCGCCGCTGAAGGCCGTCTCCCATGGCGTGAGGTGGATCTTGTCCTGATAGAGAAAACGCCCGTTGTTGAGGATCGGCGCGCGGTTTCTCACCTGATCGCCATCGATGAACGGAATGGTGCCGAGCACGGCTGCCTTGTCAGGACGTTCGAGTGTGGCGGCGATGCCCGGCCAGAGCTGGTTCCAGAAAAGCTCCGCCACTCTGCGAATCTTGTTAGAGCCGCTGACAAAACGTTCCAGTCCCATCCACATGAATTCGGGAAACACCACGATGTCCGCGTTGGAGTCCCAGGATTCGATCACGCGGTCCGTCACCAATCGCGTGAAGGCCGCGGGATCTGCGGCCGGAGCGCCGACATCGAAAGTCCGGAGATCGAGTTTCAGGGTTTCCATGTCTTGGTCCAGAAGTTCAGGGTTTTCGGGGATTCGGTTTCCTCGCCGGTTTCCTTCCAGGAAAAGACCGCCTGCAGCGACGGCTGTTTGACATATCCTTGCGCGATCCAGAAGCCATCGAGCGGGCGATAACCTTCCGGACGCAGCGGGTGATGCTCGGGCCGGTCCACCCCGCAGAAGGCGGTGGTGGTCAGGCCGAGTCGGCGCGCATGCTCCTCGCGTCTCGTGAAGAACTCCTTGCCCAGTCCCAAGCCGCGCCACTCCGGCAGCACGATGCTCTCGCCGAAATACAGGCAGTCATCCACTCCGCAACCCGCCTTGAGAAAGGGTGCCTGGAACTCCGGCCCCTCGTCCGCCAGCGGCATGCAGGTGGTGGCGCCGACCAGCGCGCCGTCCGCGTCCGTCACCAGCACGATCCGGCTGCGGCCGCAGTTCTGATAGACCTGGAGATACTCCCGCTCGTTTTCCAAGGTGCCGTCATAGAGATAGGGATACTCGCGAAACACGCGGATGCGCAGAGCGCCGAGCGCGTCCAGCCAGGGTTCCAGTTTCGCGCCGCTGATTTCACGGATGTTCAATGTGTCGATCATGATGAAAGCCCCGCAATGCCACGGGCCGCCGCAACGCGTAAACGATGCCGGCGATGTGCGGAAGCCGTTTCTGCCGTTCTTCGCGCTACGGATTCAGGCTTCGATGCCGGAGTGGCCGAGCTTGCCTGTGATCCTTGCCCTGCGGCCATAGACCCACTCGAAGACCGGCGTGGCCATCAGCGTGGTGATGATGGCCATCATCACGAGGATCGAAAACAACGACTCACCGATGATGCCGCGCTGGAGGCCGATGTTGATGATGATCAGTTCCATCAGGCCGCGGGCGTTCATGAGCGTGCCGACCGCCAGCGAGGTGGCGTTGTCCTCGCCGTTGAGTCGGGCCGCCGCCCAACAGGCCACGCCTTTTCCCAGCACGGAGGCTAACAGAATGACGGTTCCCACGAGAAGCAGGCTCGGATCCATCAACACGCTGAGTTTGGTGTTCAACCCGGAAAAGGTGAAGAACATCGGCAACAGGAACACCACCGCGAAGGGTTCGATCTTTTTCCGGATTTCCACCGCGAAGAGTCCGCGCGGCATGGCGATGCCGAGGATGAATCCGCCGAACACCGCGTGAACTCCAATGATGTCCGTGTACCACGCCGCCAGGCAGAACAGTGCCAGCACCACCGCCATCATCGACTGGGAGACTTCGCCCGCCGCCTCGGCCTTGCGTCCGAGTGCCGACAGCCACCAGCGCCCGAGCGTTAGAGCGAAGACGCCGTAAAGCGCGGCTCCACCGATCGCCACCACCTCCGCGCCGATTTGGATGCCGCCGATTTGCAGTGGTTGAGAGGCACCGAAGGTCGCGAGCACTACTGCCAGCACGCACCAAGCAGCCGCATCATCGATCGCGCCCGCTGCCAGTGCCAGAGTGCCCAGCGGCGTGCCGGAAAGCCCGCGCTCCGAAATGATGCGTGCCAGCAT
>CANBTO010000260.1 GCA_947372405.1 Verrucomicrobiaceae bacterium | reverse complement strand
AAGATCGCCAGCAGAGGGTAGTGCGCTTTCTGAAAACTCATCCGCCAGAACAGATCGGCGAGCCACAGGCAGCAGGCGGCGTTCACGATCACGACGCTGCCGAAGAACAACGCGCGCCTGACAAACGTACGGTAGCGGCCGTAGAACGGCTTCACGTCGTCTGAAGGTGACAGGACGGGGTTTTCCATCAGTGGAGGAAGAAATACCAGGCGGTGAACAGCGCGATGAACACGAGCAGTCCGAAGAACATGGTGCGGATGATCGGCTTGCGGTCCATGGTTTCCCACCATTGTGCGGCACCGGTGCCGATGGCGTTGAGTTCAAGAGGCTGTGGAACCATGGTGAGCGCGTGGAAACGCGGACCTGCGGCAAGGTAGGAGCGCTTCATCGCCTCCACGAACGCTTCCGGCCATGGGGCGGGGGTCAGGAAAACGCTCTGCCACTTGTCCGGCATGCCCGCCAGCAGCAGGGCGAGGCGTCCGCGGGCGGCGAGCCGGCGGTTCTCAAGCGGCACGTCGAGCACGTCCTGGGTCCACTCGGCGATTTCCGACAGAGCCTCCTCCATGGCGAGCAGGCGGGCGGGTTGGTCCGGTTCATCGACGCGCCGGGCGGACGCGCGCCAGAGGATGCCGCGCACGAGTTCGGCGACGAGCAGACGGTTCCTCAGGCGCAGGGCCTGGAGATAGGCTTCCACTGCGGCGTAGGCTTCCTCCCACTCGGCGAGTTCTTCCTCCTTGAGAGGGCGGAGGGTTTCTAGGGAGTGACGCGGTGGGCCCATGTTTCGGTCAGGAAATTTTCACCGCGCTTGAGGCAGCACCGCAGTTCGACGGGGCCGGTTTCCGAGAGCTTGCCACCCTCTACAGCGGGCGCGATCTGGAACGCGACGCGCCAGCGTTCCTCCGGGATCTGCTGGACGGTGATTCCCTGGATCTTGATCTTGTCCGAATTCGGGCCGACGGCCTCGACGTGGGCGGAGAGTGGGGTTTCGCTGGCTTGGTTCAACTCGCCACCGGCAAATTCGACGACCATGGTGCGCTGTTCCGGTTGCCAGCTATGGACGCCGCTGCGGGTGGCCACGACATGGCCGCCTGCGACGGAAGGGTCCGCATCCATGGTCCAGTGCTGGCGGTATTTGAACTCGATCATGTCACCGGGCTTGGGAGTTTGAGATGGTTCCCACAATGCCACGATGTTGTCCTCGCGTTCGTTGCTGGTCGGGATTTCCATCAGCATAACGCGTCCGGATCCCCAGTCGGAGGTCGGTTCGATCCACAGCGAGGGACGGAGGTGATAGGCAGCCTCGCCGTCCTCATACGCACCGAAGCGGCGGTCGCGCTGGAGCAGGCCGAAGCCATCGCATTTGTCCATGTTGAAGAAACTCAGCTCGAGTTTGCCGCTTTCATTGGTGATGGGTCTCCACAGGCGCTCGCCGGTGCCCATGCGGATGGCGAGGCCATCGGAGTCATGGACCTCGGGGCGGAAATCATCCGGCCGCTGGCGTGAGTTCTCGCCGAACCAGAACATGCTGGACATCGGGGCGATGCCGATGCGTTTCACCGCCCGACGGGTGAAAATGACGGCGCGCACATCGACGAGCGTGTCGTTTCCGGGATGCACCCTGAAAGCGTAGGCACCGGAATACGAAGGTCCGTCGAGCAGGGCGTAGATGCGTGCCTGGGTGTCTCCCGCATCGGGCTTTCGCAGCCAGAACTCCCGGAAGCTCGGAAACTCCTCGGTGACGCCGTCCACTCCGGTGTCCACCGCGATGCCGCGGGAAGATATGCCATAGCGCTGGTTCTTGCCGAGCGCGCGCCAGTAGCTGGCACCTTGGAAGGAAACGAGTTCGTCGAAGTTCTCGGGATTGTTGAGCTGGGCGTGCAGGCGGAAACCCGCGAACCCTCCGTTAGGCGGCAGCTCTCCGTGGTCCTTCACCAGCGGGCCGTAGTTGAAATACGCTTCCGCCAGACGGATCTGCTGCTGGTGGCTGCTGGTGAATTCGTTGAGTGTCACCGGTTCCTTGTAAAGGTAGCCGGGATGAAAGAACATCGCGCGGAACGGCAGGTTTTCGGCCGCCCATATCGCCTGGTTCGGATTGAAGCGGATGTCCCTATACTGGTCGTAGGTGAGGTTGCCCATCCATGCAGGCAGAGCGTCCTTGTTGGGTGCGACGTAGGGTTTGTTCGCGAGATCCCGCGCCCGACTTTGGATCGTGTCGAAACCCACGTCTTCCCGTTCCCAGGTCTGGCACATGGCGGATGTGGTGAGGCTGGCGACCGCGATGAGTGAATGAATCCTTGGCACAGCAAGGGTGATAGGGCTGTTGCACCCTCCGCGTCAAGATTGGCAATTCGGATTTCTTGCAGGGAAACCCCTTGAATCAGCCGATCTTCGTCGCCTGATACGTCAATATTCCGTCGAAATCCACGGCATCGGGATCCTTCACATTCCTGTCCGGGTCGAAATCCACGAAGAAACGATCCAGCCGGAACCCTGTGGATGCCAGCATATCCAGCATCTGCCGGTGTTCGATCCAACGGATGGTTTGTCGGGATTGGTGGGTGGGCGCACCAGACAGCGTGTAGCGGTGTTCGCGGTGGAGGATTTGTTTTTTCCGATCCAAGCGGTGGCGTGTTTCAAGCACACCTGTCCGCCCGTCCGGCAGCGTGGCACGGTGGTCGGGATACCACTCGTTTTCGGGCAGATCGCCGAAGAGTTCGGCGTAGGGCATGAACACCGTGAGATACAGCCCGCCGTGGTTTTCCAACAGCCCGTGCCAGTGGTGAAGCGTGGGTCCGGGGTCTGAAGCGAGTTGCAGCGTGAATGCAGGTGCCAGCAGCGCGGCGTAGCGGCGTGCTCCATGCCAGCAGGTCATATCTCCCTCGTGGACGACGGGGTTGAGGTTCATGCGCGCGGCCCGGATGCGACCGAGGGCGAGCATGTCCGGCGAGAGTTCCAACCCCTCCACCTCACGGCCCGCTTGGATGAGTGGAAACATCAGGCGTCCCGAGCCGGATCCGATTTCAAGCGCCGGTCCCGGATGTTTTTTCAGGAACTCCGCCATCAAGGCCACCTCGCTGGCATCGTCCTCCGCCTCCCAGAACGCATCGTGCAGTTCGGCTTCCAACGAGAGGTAGGGCTGGGACATTGTCTGTTAGGAATCACCTTTTCTTCCGACCGAGCGGCAGGGCGAGCAACAGGAAGAGAGCCACCGCGATGGCCTGCATCGCGAAAAGATACACCGGCCAGGGACCGAGGTGGTCGATCAGGCTCGGGTTCTCCGGCGGATGCGAGGCGAATCCGAAATTCGTCTTGAACAGATGGTTCACCGTCAGCGCGAACAACAGATAGACCACCGACCAGCCGTAAACCTCGAGCGGCTCGCGCCAGAGCGGTTGCCTCGGCCGCCAGCCCTCGACGATGGGCAGATAGAGCGCGGTGGCCACGATCGCGAAGTGCTGGATGAAAAACGTGATGAACGGCCATGACGGGAAACCCATGGTGATCGCCGGAGTGAGCAGCGCCTGCATGGTGGCGGCCAGCCCCCAGAAATACGTGAGGGAACAGAGGATCGGGCGTTTCGTCAGCAACGCGAAACCCGCGGTCAGCGCGGCGATGTCGCAGAGTTGGAACGGCAGGATGTTGTCGAGTGGAAGTTCTCTCCCAAGCGAAAACCACGCGGCCTGGTTGAACGGATACGAACTCAAGTTGGCGAAGGCCAGCAGCGCGGTGGCCAGCCTGCGCGAGTTGCCACCGCGCTTGCCCGCGAACAACAGCGCCACCACCACCACCGCGCCAATGCCGACGGTGGTGAAATGTTCCCGACTGAAAGGATGGAAGGGCATGGAAGAAGTTGATGGTTGAGAGTTGATGGTTGATAGCGAAGAGGAAGAAGTGCCGGGTGAGAAGTGAGAAGTGAAAGAACTGAAGACGAAAAGAGCGAAGCTTCTGTCTATCAACTATCAACTATCAACTATCAACCATCAACTATCAACCATCAACTTTCTTTTACAGCGGTCCGATTTCGGCAATGGCGGGGGTTTGGTCGAGAAAGACCTCACGGGCGATTTCACGGATGTCGTTTTCGGTGACGGTGAGCACGCTGTCGCGCCATTCAGCAGGAGAGGGGATGCGGCCGTAGTCGAGCACGCCTTCACCGGCCCAGGTAGCGTGCGCGGCGGTGGTCTCGAAACCGAACTTGCTCTGCGAGATGGCGAGCCGTTTCGCGCGCTCCAGCTCGCCGGGCTTCGGGCCGTGGGTGGCGAGGTCGTCGATCTCGCGGCGGATGCAGGCGAGGGCTTCTTCCTTCGCCTCGGGATCGAGGCCGGCGTTGATTTCGAAGGCGCCGGTTTCATGGAAGAAGCTCACGTCGCTGCTGATCTGATAGCAGAGCCCGCGTTCCTCGCGCAGCTCGAGGAACAAGCGCGAGCTCGCGGTTTCTCCTAACATGAGGCTCAACAGGCGCAGCGCGTGGCGGCTCCCTGCATGACGGCCCGGTGTGTGCCAGGCGAGTGAGAGCTGGAGTTGGTCGGTTTCCCTGCGATCGCTGACCGTGCCGGGCTTTGTGGCGGTGCGGTCGAATGGAATTGCGGATTCTCCCTCCCTGAAGTTCGCTGGCAGATGGGGCACGAGGACGTGCATCACTTCATCGAAAGTGAACGGCCCGGCGGCGGCGATCACGATGTCGTTGCGGAAGTGGTGGCGGTCGCGGAATTCCATCAGCGAAGCGCGGTCGATGCCGTCGATGGATTCGATCGAGCCCGAGATCGGGTTGCCGAGAGGATGGTCGCCCCACAGCGCGCAGGAAATGAGATCGCCGATGTGGTCCGCCGGAGACTCTCGATACATGGTGATCTCCTCGCCGATGACTTCGCGTTCAAGTTGGATTTCCGGTTCGGGAAACGTCGCGTGCCAGACCATGTCCGCCAGCACGTCAGCGAGGACCGGCAGCATGTCCGCCTCGCAGCGGCCTTCATACACCGTCTGATCTTCGGAAGTGCAGGCGTTGATCTGGCCGCCAGCGTTCTCGATTTCAAAGCTCAGTTCGCGCGCGCTGCGTTTCTCCGTGCCCTTGAATACCATGTGCTCCACGAAGTGGGCGATGCCGATCGGGAGTCCTGTCTCGTCGCGACTGCCAGCGGGAATGTGGATCGTGAGAGCCGCGCATTCGGAATCCGCCACCGTGGCCACCGCCAGTCTCGGGCCGCCGGGAATCTGCCGCCATTCGTAGTTCGCTTTGCTCATGGATTCAGTTTCAGCAGCGCCTCCGCCAGCGCGAGATCCGCGGGCGTGGTGATTTTCAAATTCGGATGACGGGATTCGACGAACTTCACCTGCGCGCCGGTTTCGCTAACAGCGGAAACCTCGTCGGTCACCGTCAGGCGGCGGTCCGCCACGGCCTGATAGGCTTCGTTCAGGAGGAAAACATCGAACACCTGCGGCGTTTCCATGCACCAGAGGTTCTCCCGGCTAACAGCTTCCATGCAGAAATCCTCCGCATCCGATCGTTTCATCGTTTCGGTGGCACGGCGGGCCAATGTCGCGGCACGATGTTTCAACGCGGCGGACACGCAGCAGTCGATGTCCTTCGGTGAAACCAATGGACGCGCGCCGTCATGCACGGCGACGAGTTTCACGTCCGCTGCCAGCGCCGCCAATCCCATGGCCACCGAATCCTGGCGGTCAGCGCCGCCGTCCACCCGGACCACGGGTTTGGTGAAATCCACGCCCTCCAGCAAACTCCAGCGCTCCTCCGGGCAGACGAGCACCACCGAGTCGATCGATTCCGTTTTCAAGAAAGCCTCCAGTGTGCGGCGAAGGACCGGTTTGCCCAGCAGCAGGGCCGAGAGTTTGTCGAAGCCCATCCGGCGGCTTGATCCCGCCGCCACAATGATGGCGGTGCAGGATGGACGGGACGTTTCAGCGGGCATGGTCGGAGCGGGGCGGGACTGTGCCGGAGTTCTTAAAGGCGGAATGGCGTCCGGGGAAGCGGCAAGTTTCAGGATGCCGCAAGCCGTGATTTCCGCTCGCCTCCTTCGGACATTCGCCTAGCCTGCCGTCATGAAAGCAATTGCCGCATGGATTCTGATGGTCGTTCCCGTGTTTGCCGCCACCCATCCGGCGGACACCTGGGAGTGGACCGTCGAAAGCGGCTACCTGTGGGAGGTCGGTCACAACACGAACATCGATTACGAAATCATCCCCACCCAGCTCACCCTGCGCTCGCCCGTGGTGCTCACGCTGTGGAAGGACGAGGCCGGCGCGCGGATTGTGGTTAGAAACCGTTTCTCCGCCTTGATGGAATCCATCACCGCAGGACCGGAGAGTTATTATTTCGGCGTGGCTGGCGCACCCTCGGTGGAATACTGGTTTCCGTCGGAAAAAACCTCGCTGTTCTTTTCCATCGGTGGCGGCGCGGGCATCACGGACAGCTCCGGAGGCACCAACGGGCTTGGCCAGGACCTCACCTTCAACTGGTTCATGCAGCTCGGCCTGCGCCGGGAGATCATGGAGAACGTCTCGCTGTTAGGCGGCCTATATTTCATCCATCACTCGAACCTCGGCATGACCGACCCGAACCCGGGCATCGACGCGCTGGGCTTCACCATCGGCTGCGGTTGGAAGTTCTAGCGACCCGCAGGCCAGTTCGCGGGTTTCTTCATATGAAACCCGATGAAACCAGGAAATCCCGCCATGCGATTGCGGCGGCTATCGTCCCGCACTGCGTGCATTTCCCTCGCGCTCTTGAATTACTGGTTCGCTTGGATGCAAACGAATGTCGACTGCTCCAGTTGTGGACGGGTTCTTGCAATGGGATGCATGGTCGGTTCCGTCACATTGTTTTTGGGAATTCTTCAGTGGCGGACGCTTTGGCTGTGCCATGGCATGATCATCGCCTCATTGAGCGGATTCCTGCTGAATCTTCTCATGGCACATTAGTTCGTTCCTGACCGGCTGGTCTCAAAACATTGCCCTGCGCATGGTGGTTGTTGAAAGATTTTGGGGAAATAAATTGACGTTCCGGGAGTCC